>JBJKOV010000131.1:0-29267 GCA_046707105.1 Thermodesulfovibrionales bacterium | reverse complement strand
TCTTAAGGGCGGGTATATTCTTTCGGATTCGAAAGGGAGCCCTGACATAATTCTCATATCCTCGGGCTCAGAGATTCATCTGGTTCTGGAGGCGGCTGAAATACTGAAAAAGAACGGCGTCAAGGTCAGGATAGTGAATATGCCGTGTTTTGAGCTCTTCGAAGTTCAGCCGGAATCTTACAGGAAAAAAGTACTGCCTTCGTCGGTCGAGGCAAGACTGGCGGTCGAGGCAGGAGCGACGTTGGGATGGCACAAGTACGTCGGCCTCAAAGGCGACGTGATAGGCATGGACCGTTTCGGAGCCTCGGCCCCGGCAAAGGTGCTGTTCGAAAAATTCGGCTTCACCGTCGACAATATAGTCGCCCGCGCGGGTAAGCTGCTGAAAAAATAGCTCAGGGGCTCCCGGATTTACAATCCTTAAGGGCGGCGCCACATGCAGCATGGATGTTTTTTGTGCCGCAAGGTGGCTCTTCTTTGTCAGCCGCCCGCCTGCAGTAGTATAATAATTCGACATGTCTTCCACACTTGAGCAGGATTTCGAAAGACGCAAAAGAAAATCAAAAACAATAAGAAGTGTCGTCCTGATCCTCTTGCTTGCGGCAGTCTGTGGAATCTCCGGAGGACTGGCATACTGGACGCTCTCCGACCTTCCGAGAGTGGACGCCATCGAAGGCTATGTGCCGATGGAATCCTCAAAGGTTTACTCAAGCGACGGGAAGGTGCTCGCCGAATTCTATTACGAAAGAAGGACCTTTGTCCCCTATTACAAAATCCCCGACCAGGTTAAGAAGGCATTCGTTGCGATTGAAGACGCCCGTTTCTACAGCCATTCCGGAATAGACTTCATAGGAACTATCCGGGCCCTCTTCCACGACATCAGGGCGCGAAGCATGGTAGAGGGCGGAAGCACAATCACCCAGCAGCTCGCAAAAATGCTCTTTCTCAAGCCGGAGAAGTCTATTACCAGAAAGGTGAAGGAGGCTATACTGTCCCTGCAGATAGAAAAAAGGTATACCAAGGACGAAATACTGGGCCTCTATCTCAACCAGACCTACTTCGGTGCAAGAGCCTTCGGGATAGAGGCTGCCGCGCAGACCTATTTCGGCAAGCCGGTAGCCGATCTCTCTGTAGGCGATGCGGCGCTTCTGGCGTCCCTTCCGAAGGCTCCTTCCTTTTATTCACCTTTCAGGAACCCGGCCCGGGCGAGGAAAAGACGCTCATTGGTGCTGCATGAAATGCTTAAACACAGGTTTATCACGGCGGCCGAGTACAAAACGGCCTTACGCGACCCTATTCCCGTCTCTCCTCATTTCAGGAAATATGAAGCCCCTTATTTTATCGAGATGCTAAGGCAGCAGCTTGAGCTCAAATATGGCTCCAAAATTTATACTGCAGGATACAGGATATATTCCACAGTAAACCTCAAAATGCAGCAAATCGCTGAAAACGCGGTCTCGGACGGCATAAAAAACATAGACAAGAGGGAAAAACCCGGAGTGCAGGCCGCACTGGTGGCCATAGACCTGCGCAGCGGCCAGTTAAAGGCTATGGTGGGGGGAACTGATTTCTGGAAAAATCAGTTCAACAGGGCAACCCAGGCACAGAGACAACCGGGTTCCTCGTTCAAACCCTTTGTTTATGCGACCGCTATGGAGGGAGGAATGACCCCGTCGGACATTGTAGACGATTCGCCTATAACGTTAAGGGGTGCCCGGCCCGGGCAGGTATGGTCTCCCAAGAATTACGAAGGTGAATACAACGGGAAGGTCACTCTGGAAACGGCGCTCGCAAAGTCCCTGAACGCTGCAACGGTGAGGCTGGCGAGCTGGATCGGTGTTCAGCCGATAATCAGGATGGCAAAGAGACTTGGCATCACGAGCAGTCTACAGCCTTATCTGCCCATTGCGCTCGGGGCCTCCGATGTCAACCTGCTTGAGATGGTGCATGCCTATTCAGCATTGGCTACAGGGGAAAAGACAAACCTGATCGATTACGACAGGATCGAAAACAGGGACGGCATCGTTACTGACGAGGTCTATCCGCACTATACGAATGTTTTGACCGACGATATCGTAAAGGAACTCAGGGAGCTTCTTGGTGCTGTAGTCGCTGAAGGCACGGGAACCAAGGCCCAGGTGCTGGGCAGGCCGGTATACGGAAAGACTGGAACTACCAACGACTGCACCGACGCCTGGTTCATCGGCTTTGACGACCACCTGGCTGTGGGGGTATGGGTGGGGAGAGACGACCATAAGCCCATCGGCAGAAAAGAGACAGGAGCAGCAGCGGCGCTTCCCATATGGATCGATTTCATGAAGCACGTTGTCCCTCTCGAATCACAATAGCAAGAGTGTATGCTATCGCCGGAGATGTTCACAAAAAGCCCGTATATGGCGGCAGTCTTTATCCCCGTCGCGGAAGCGGCGGGGATGAGATCCGGCGGTCTCTATTCGACGCCCATTCATTCCGGCATCATGGCAGCCCCGTCGCTATTATTTCGTTTTATCTCCGGCGCTTTTCTTCGGTGTCTCGCTTTGCCCCTGATCTACGGGTGCCGCGAGCGCCTCTTTATTTATTTCCACCTTGTATTTCTTCCTTAATACCTCGATATACGAATCAAAGGCCTCCTTCTGTTTCTCTCCGGTCAATTTCTGTGCGATGATCTCCTTGACCCTGTCAAATTCAGCCACCGGTCCCGTCTTCTTGTCCGTGACCTTGATGATATGGTAGCCGAACTGAGTTTTCACCGGCCCGCTTATCTCGCCGATCTTCAACGACGCGGCAGCCTTCTCAAACTCCGGGACTATCTGGCCGCGCGAGAAATATCCTATGTCGCCCCCGTTCTTCGCAGATGCCCTATCTATGGATACCTTCCTTGCGATCTCCTCGAAATTTTCGCCTTTTTTCAACCTTTCAAGTACCTTCTCAGCTTCTGCCTCCGTTTTCACAAGTATATGGCTGGCCCTTATCTGGCTCGTGGTTGTGAACTCGCTCTTGTGCTGGTCATAATACTCCCTGATGTCCTTGTCAGTCACCTGGGCCTTGGACATGATCTCCTGTTCCAGAAGTCCGGATATAAGGGTCATCTTTTTCGCATCTTCCATTTTTCTTATGAACTCCGGACTCTTGTCAATGCCCTGCTTCAGTGCCTCCTGATAGAGAATCTCCTTTTTGATCACCTCGTCAAGAAACTTTTCCCTGCCGCCCGGACCCTCGAACATCTGTCTTGCGTAATCAGGCAGAGACTGGATTTCCCTGTCAAAGTCGGCCCTGGTGATCGGTGCGCCATCGACCTTGGCAAGGTAAGGACCATTCTGCGCCGTCTCTTTTTTCGAACAGGCAACAAGCGAAGCGATAAGGAAAACGGCTAATACGATTTTCTTCATAACGTTAGGGTTCCTCCATGCATTGTCAATGCATTATTGTATACCATATGTAAGACTGTTTGTAAGGGATTTTGACACAGCATTTTTTTTTGTGATATATTATGTAGTTTGCTGGAGCGAAGTTGAAAACGTTTAAAAAATCAAAGAGACTCTACGATAAAGCGCAATTGCTGATCCCAGGCGGGGTAAACAGCCCTGTCCGGGCATTCAAGGCGGTCGGCGGCAATCCACTCTTCATAAAAAAGGCAAAAGGCTCCAGGATTTACGATGTTGACGACAACTCTTATCTGGATTATGTTCTGTCATGGGGACCCATGATCCTCGGCCATGCGTACCCCGGTGTCATAAAAGCGCTTAAGAAAGCGATCGAAAATGGCACAAGCTACGGAGCGCCTACCCCCCTGGAGGTGGAGCTTGCCCGCCTGGTGCTGCACGTTTATCCCTCCATGGACAGGGTTAGGATGGTAAACTCCGGCACTGAGGCGACAATGAGCGCCATCAGGGTCGCAAGAGGGTACACGGGAAGGGACAAGATAATTAAATTCGAGGGATGCTATCACGGCCATGCAGACGGTCTGCTCGTCAAGGCAGGGTCCGGTGCAACAACGTTCGGCGTTCCCGACAGCCCCGGCGTACCGAAATCCTATGCGAGAAACACTATCACACTGCCCTTCAATGACGCCAGGGCGCTCAAGAGGACGATAGAAAAAGAAGGCCGCTCCATCGCCTGCGTTATCGTCGAGCCGGTGGTGGGCAATATCGGCTGCGTTCTTCCGAGGCCCGGCTTTCTCGAAGCGCTTCGAAAACTGACGCAAAAAAATGATATCGTCCTCATTTTTGACGAGGTCATGACGGGGTTCAGGGTCTCCTTTGGCGGCGCCCAGGCGTATTACGGAATAGATCCCGATATGACGTGCCTCGGAAAGGTTATAGGCGGAGGCCTGCCGGTCGGAGCATACGGCGGCAAGAAAGAGATAATGTCGATGGTTTCTCCCGATGGGCCTGTTTACCAGGCGGGGACGCTGTCAGGCAATCCGCTTGCGATGACCGCCGGCATAGAGACGATAAAGGAGCTATCGAAGAAGGGAGCATACGAGCGGCTGGAGAAGAAGGCCTCATTCCTCGAAAATGGACTCACCGACGCTGCCGCACGCGCTGGTGTCAGTGCGCGGTTCTACAGGGCCGGCAGCATGTTCTGCACCTACTTTACCGACCGGGAAGTTTACGATTATGCAACCGCAAAGACATCGGATACCGTAAAGTTTTCGAAATTTTTCTCGGGCATGCTGCAAAGAGGTGTGAACCTGGCCCCTTCGCAGTTCGAGGCGGGCTTCATGTCCCTCGCGCATAGTGAAAAAGACATAGAAAATACGATCAGAGCAGCATACGAAACACTGAAAGATATCTAGTTTAAGGGGAGGTAGTATATGTTTAATCCATTCAGTTGGTTGAAGGCCGGCTTGTCCCTGAAGGGCAAAATAATTATCGCCGTCCTCTTGCTCGTCATCGTCACCGGTGGCGGGGTCATCGCCTTCAAGTTCTACGATTTCACACAGAACAATCCGAAGTTCTGCGTAAGCTGCCATCTTATGCAGCCGGCTTATAATGCGTGGTCAAAGAGCGTGCATAAGAACCTCAATTGTCATGACTGCCATCATCTGACAATACCGGAGCAGAACAAACTGCTGATCAGCTTTGTCGTAAACAGACCCACATCCGTTCCGGAGAGACATGGAAAGGTCATAGTCACGTTCGAAGTCTGTATAAAATGCCACTGGAAGATAGACCCCAAATTCAAGGACGCAAAACAGATAAACAGGTCTACGATGCATGCCAGACATGTCTATATGGAAAAAATCGAATGTGTAAAGTGTCACGGATATATCACCCACAAATTCAATGCCGAGGCCAGATTCTGCGTGAAATGCCATCAGGGAAAGGCTGTCCACGGCACGGGCATGGAAGGCATTGCATGCCTCAATTGCCATACCGACAGGACGCCCAATCTCCTGCCGGGCAGGAAGAAATGCCTTTTCTGTCACGGCAGCGAGAATATAAGGAAAGAATTGATCGCCGACGGCACGCTGGATGTCAGGCATTTCATGCCCAGCCAGAAGATTATTAACCAGGCGACAAAGATCGATGTCCCCAAGGACGCGCCGATGCAGTTCAACTGCTACCAGTGCCACAAACCTCATAAAAACGCGAAGGCCGACTGGAGCAATTGCCTTTCGTGCCACTCAAATATTCTCGACGTTGGACAGCACAAGCGCCACATCCAGGATATGGGGCTGAGCTGTAAGAAATGCCACAGGCCTCATGTCTGGAAAGTCAGCAAGGAAGAGGCCAAAAAGGTTTGCGTCACCTGTCACGAATACAGGGACCCGATGAAATTCCTCAAATAGGTTTCGACGGCTTAATCGGCGTCACCTTTCGGGGGCAGGGCAAAGAAATTGTCCTGCCCCTTTTTTTTTTGGGAAAATTGTGTATAATTTAAAAAATAAATAAAAACCCAGGAAACGAGGTGCGCTTAATGAAAAGTCATGTTTTCAGACCTCTGTGGGTAGTTGTCGGTCTCGTCGCAATAGTTCTCATCTTCCGGGTCTTCTATGTGCCTTCCGATTTCGGAATCGGACAACGCGGCTACATGTACGGATGGCACCGGGCGGGAGACGCCAATTTCTGGAAAAACTTTCCCGTTAGTTACAACTTCGGAAAGGACTATTGCAGCAGCTGTCACCCCGACAATTACAACAGCATCATGAAGTCCCCCCACGCGATCATACGCTGTGAAAACTGCCACGGTCCCGCGGGGAACCATCCCTCAGACCCCCCCAAATTGCAGATCGACAAGCGCAGGTCATTGTGCCTGCGGTGTCACTACCCTCTCCCCTACCCGACCAGCGGAAGGTCGAACATTCCGGGCATAGACCCGGAGAAGCATTTTCCGGGTAACGAGTGTGTGACCTGTCACAACCCGCATAATCCACTGGAGGGACTGAAATGATATCGAGAAGAAAGTTCTTGAAGAATACAGTAAAGGGAGTTGCCGGGGCCGCGCTTTCCGTGGGCGCGATTGAATTCATAGATCCTAAAAGGATCTTTGCGGAAAAACCGGATGAAAAAACCAGGTGGGTATTCGTGGTAAATACATATAAATGCGTCGGATGCGGGTTCTGCGTCAAGGCCTGCAAAACGGAAAACCAGGTACCCTATGATGCAAAAGTGACGAGGACCTGGGTAGAGAGATACGTGGTTCTGAAGGACGGCAGGGTCTTCGCCGACTCGCCGATGGGCGCCCGGGACGGTTTTACCACCAGCAAGATCGCCCTCGGGGAAGGCGAATTCAAGGACATCAAGGCAGAGGATATAGACAAGGCTTTTTTTGTGCCGAAGCTCTGCAACCAGTGCGCCAATCCGCCATGCGTCCAGGTTTGCCCGGTCGGCGCCACATTCCAGCTTCCCGACGGGGTCGTGCTTGTTGACAGGACATGGTGCATCGGCTGCGGCTACTGCATAATGGCCTGTCCCTACGGAGTAAGGTTCTTTCACCCGGTCTATCACACCGCCGAAAAATGTACCTTCTGTTATCACAGGATCACGAAGGGCATGAAGACAGCCTGCGTAGACGCCTGCCCTTTCGGGGCGCGCATGATCGGAAATATAAAAGACCCGAACGACCCGGTGACAAAAATAATAATGACCGAGCGTGTGGCGATATTGAAGGAAGAATACGGGACCAAGCCGCAGGTGTATTACATAGGTCTCGACAGGGAGGTGAAGTAATGCTGGTACATGGTCAGATCTGGACGATAAAACAGCTCTTCGTATATCCCAACGAATACATTTACTGGGGGATCCAGATAGTGATGTATCCCCTTATGACCGGCCTCGTCGCGGGGGCCTTTGTTCTTTCGTCGCTGTACCACGTCTTTGGCGTAAAGAAGCTGAAGGACATCGCGCGGTTTTCACTGGTCTTCTCTTTCGCACTTCTCTTCATAGCGCCGGTGCCGCTCCTGCTCCACCTGGAGCAGCCCTTCCGGGGGATAAATGTCTTTATGACGCCCCACTTTACTTCCGCTATCGCCGCCTTCGGCATAGTATTTTCGGCATACGGCGCTATCGTCGCTTCCGAACTATGGTTCGTATACCGGAAGTTTTTCGCCGACACTGCTCTGCCTCTTAAGGAAAAACCCGACAAGAGCCTGGGGGAATGGATCAAATTTCTTATTTTCTGCACCCTCACTCTCGGCGCTTACGACGTCAGCCCGGAAGCACTGAAGAAAGATGAAAAGGCCATCAAGATCCTGTCGGGCATGGGCATCCCGGTGGCGTGCTTCCTCCACGGATATGCCGGGTTTATTTTCGGCTCGGTCAAAGCCAATGCACTCTGGATGACGCCTCTTATGCCGGTTATCTTCATCATGTCGGCGATAGTGTCCGGCATCGCCCTGTGCATATTGACTTACGTCGCCGCAATGGAACTGAGGAAACGCTTCGCGTCCTCCAGGAAGCCATCCTCCCGCGGCATATCCCAGACTCCTGAAGAAATAAAGGGAGTGGAGATGAGCGTCATAAAGATGACCACCAAGTACCTTCTGTATTTTCTCGTCTTCGCCATCAGCCTTGAACTACTGGACCAGGTTTTCAGGGGTTACACCGCGGTGAAATCCTGGGATGTGCTCCGGAGCATCATTTACGGCAGGGATTTTACCAGCATTTTCATACTCCAGTACGGGGTCGGAAACCTCGTGCCTCTGATCCTTCTCCTTATTCCCGGGATGAGCCTGAAGCGCACGGTCGTCATCACAATTCTCGTACTCTTCGGCGTGTTCATGATGAGGTACAACGTCGTCATAGGAGGCCAGGCATTCTCTCTCAGCTTTGCCGGCTACATGGAGTATCATATCCCGTTCATACCGCATGACTGGGACACCTTCAAGGAAGGCGTTTTCGGCGCGCTCGCCGTCGGGCTTGCACCTTTCCCGCTCTTCTGGGTATTTAACAAGATCTTCCCTGTTTTCGATTTCGAGGAGTCTCACTGAACCCTGTCGCGGGGTTATGAGGAGAGTGCGCGATATAATGTCCATGCAGGGGGCCGACATACAGTCGGCCCCCTGCTTTCTGGTCTTTTTGTAATTAGCCTCTCAAATGTAATAAGATTTCTGTATTATGTTATTTCGGGAGGATTCTGCAGACAGGTTTGAGGCGTACAGGCTTCTTGCCGACCTTTTTTCGCAGCCGCCCGACGATGACGACCTTGAAGTCATAAAAAGAGACCTTGAACTGAAATCCACCGAGACGTCTCAGGAAATCCTCGATGAATTCAACTCCCTGCTCCGCTATCCCGGCGGCAAACTGCCGCCACTCGAATCGCTTTTTTCGGAGGCCGGAGATATTGCTGCAGCGGAATCCGTCGCGGCATTCTATGCGAGGGCGGAACTGGCGATCGGAGAGGAATTCGAGGCCCCTCCGGACCACCTTTCGGTCGAATTGCTGTTCATAAGCTATCTGGTCGAGACGGAGGATCTCGATCTTATGGAGAATTTCCTTGATGAACACATCATGAATTGGGTACCCTATTACTGTGAGGAACTGAAAAGGCAGGCGCGGACAGTCTTTTACGGAGAGATAGCGGACATCACAAAAAATTTTCTACAGGACGAATACGACAGTTTCGGATAGTCAATAATCCGGATCTGCAATATGGGAGCACTTCTTGTCGGACAAAAGAGATAAACCTCTCTTCAGGCACTTCCTGCAGGCCAGTTCGGTCGGCCTCAATCTGGTCTTTTCGACCTTTGTGGGACTTGCGATCGGTTACGGGCTCGACCGCCTCTTTCATACCGCTCCATGGCTCATGATAATCTTCACAATCCTGGGGATAGTCGCCGGGTTCAGGGAACTTGTGAGAATGGCCAGGAAACAGGCATCAGACGATGACGGAGAAGAATCTGATAAAGACAATGGACCTGATAAGAAAGATATATAAGAAATCTGTCATTATCCTGATTCCGCTCGCTGCCCTCTCGTGTCTGATAGAACCGAAGAAACTTCCCGCCGGCATAATCGTAGGGGGGATATTGGCCCTGCTGAACATAAAAGGGCTGGCCTGGGGTGTGGAAGGCCTTATCGGTTCCGAGAGGGCGACGGCTAAGATGCTTTTCCTGAGCCAGTTTCGTCTTGTTATGCTCTTCATAGTGATCGCAGCCCTTGTATACCTCAGGATCGTCAACGTCTTCGGCCTGCTCGTGGGCTTGACAGTCGTATTCGCACTTGTTCTCATAGAAGGTTACAGGCATTCCAGGAGGGACATGGATGACCAGGCTGACGGAGAGCAAAACCGGCCGCAGACTTAATGGAATGAACAAAAACATGCCGGCATACCGGGACATTCTCCCAAGGCTTGAAAACCTCAGGAGGTTATGTGAAGGGGCGAAGAATGTCTGCATCGTAATATATGCGAATCCTGATCCGGATGCGCTCGCAAGTGCGCTCGCTCTCAAGAAGATACTTGACACAGAGGGTCGCGCAGTTAATATAGGCTATACGGGAGCAATCGGAAGGCCTGAAAACGCATCCATGATAAGGCAACTCAGGATACCGGCATTCCCGTTAAGCGAGGAAAAAGCCGCACAGTCAGACATTATAGCGCTGGTCGATTCCCAGCCCCAGTTCTTCACCGACTTTCATCTCCATCGGTGCGATATAGTAATTGATCACCATCCCATCCCCGACGAAATGCCGTCCGGGTTTGCAGACATAAGGCCCAATTACGTGGCTACTTCATCCATTATGACGGAGTATCTGAGAGCGGCCGGAGTGCGCCCCTCAAAGAACCTCGCCAGCGCTCTATTTTATGGAATAAGGACGGATTCACGTCATTTCATGGACGACTTGAGCAGCGGCGACGTGGAAGCAATAATGTGGCTCGGAAAGAAAGCGGACAGGGACATCGTCAGGCAAGTGGAGTTCTCGCAGTTCTCAGCCGAGGGACTGGACTACTTCACCATCGCACTCGTCAGGAGGCGTTTTGTGAAGAATGTCATGTTTTCACATTTGGGGCCGGTCCCGTTCTTTGACGTTTGCGTGCAGGTGGCGGACTTCTTTATCCGGGTGGAAAATGTATCCTGGGCACTGGTCAGCGGAGTGGTAGGCGACACGCTGGTGATAGTATTCCGTAACGACGGCTTAAAAAAGGACGCAGGTTTCGTGGCTCGCACGGCGTTCGGCGAGAGGGGCAGCGCCGGCGGCCATAAGTCGATGGGACGCGCGCAGGTCAAGCAGGATACCCTGCCAAAGGGGCTTCTTCTGACTGATAACAAGGGCATGGAGAGATATGTATTGACTTCGCTTGCGAAGGTCGACCCCGCTTTTCGTCCGATCCTGAAATCTTTGAGAGGATAACATTACCATACCGTTGTGTTAAGAGAAAGGATCTTCAGACAGATTTAAAGGAGCACCTCCTAACCCAGATTATTCATGAAATGTGGTGGACACGAAAGGACATAGTGTTTTCGCTCATTCCCGCTTCGCTCCGGGGAACTTGCCCTCTTTATTATCAGAGACACACTGTATGAGTATCGGGCAAGTAAAGCCGCTCAAACACTATGCCCTTCCGGCATTCAGGAAAATTTGTGAATAAAGTGGGCTAAATGCAGGCTCAGTGAAGCGAGGCCTTGATCAGCTTGCCCCTGCAGACGTTCCCGCAGGGATTCACCTTCACCACCGGCGAATTCTCCCAATTCTGAAAAAGGTCGATGATCTTGTCAAGGGACTCCTGGTGGAGGTTCTCTATAGTCGACCTGACAGGCAGAGAGCTGACGACATTCTTGTCTATGAAGTTGCCTATCCTCTCCCTGTTGATAACCGACAGCAGCACCATACCCTTCAATATGCGTTTGTTCGTCTTGAAAGAAAACATGAATCTGGGGAGAGAATGCTCGAGAAAAATATCGTTTCTGACCTGTATTTTTCTGTCGATGGCCATAGCCTGCAGCCAGTATTTCTTGTCGATAATGCAGTCAGCCTTCATTTCAACTACGGTGTGTCCGATATTCTTCCTGTCGACGGTATAGACATTGTGTGCCACGGTATCAGCCGCCAGATGGCTCATATACCCGTATACAAAGCCCTTCTGCTGGTCGGTCTTAGCCGCTTTCAGAAGGTCGAAAGCGACATCCCAGTTGTGGGAATTCTTGTCATCCGGCAAGTACTTCTTGCCGATTATGATATCAGCCGTGATATTTCCGTAAAGAAAATCCTTCCTGTACCTCCTGATAACTTCAAGCAGCCCCGTGGGTATAAGAGGGCTGAGCGAAAACAACTCATTGCCAAGATAGATATGCGTAAGAGGCCCCCAGGCGAAGGCCGCCGCAGGGACCAGGAGAAAGGATATCACCAGCATTATCTTGAATAATTTCATTTCAATTCCTTTATACCGGTTAACAGCAGTCTGACCCCCACTCCGGAGGCGCCCTTCGGCGTGTGAGGTTTTTCCTTTTCCACCCACGCGGTACCGGCGATATCGAGGTGGACCCACGGGATCTCGCCCGCAAATTGACTCAAGAAAAATGCAGCCGTCACAAGCGAGCCGCTCCTGCCCCCCACGTTCTTGATATCAGCGATATCGCTCTTCAAATACTCATTATACTCATCGAAAAGCGGCATTTCCCACACCCTCTCATAGGTCGACTCGCCGGCCCTCTTGAATAGATCAAGAAGTTCGCGGTCGTTACCCATAATGGCGATAGCCTCGCTCCCCAGCGCCACCGAGCAGGCACCCGTAAGCGTGGCTATGTCTATCACCGCACGCGGCTTGAACCGCTTGGCGTAACATATAGCGTCCGCTACGACAAGACGCCCCTCGGCATCGGTATTAATTATTTCCACGCTCTTGCCGCAGGCCGTTCTGACAACATCGCCGGGCTTCGATGCCGAACCGCCGGGGAGGTTCTCGGTGGCCGGAATTATCCCTACAATATGACGAGGGAGCTTCGACTCGGAGGCTGCCTTCATCACTCCGAGAACCGCGGCCCCTCCAGCCATGTCGTACTTCATCTTCTCCATCCCCTCCGACGGTTTCAACGAAATTCCGCCGCTGTCGAAGGTAATCGCCTTGCCGACAAGGACCACGGGGGCCTCCCTGGCACCCTCATACTCAAGCACAATAAACTTCGGCGGCTCTCCGGACCCCTTGGCGACGGACAGATAGGCGCCCATTCCGGCCCTCAGGGCATCCCTTCTTTCGAGCACCTTGACCGAGAGGTTCTTCCGCTTGAGGGAAAGGGCCTCCTTGGCAAGCTGCGACGGTGTCATATCGTTCGACGGGGCATTCACCAGGTCCCTCGCAAAGCAGACCGACGACGTCACGGTCTTTGTCCATGCGAGATCAGCTTCGATTTCTTCAGAAGGCCTGGCGAGTATTACTACGCTGCCCACCTTTTTTTTCTTCTTTTCGCCCTTGTACCTCTCATAGGTATAAAGGCCGAGAACGGAGCCCTCTATAAAATCCATAGGCAGCAAATCAAGGTGAGGGAAAGCGAAAGTGGAGAGGGCGATTTTTTTCATCCCCATATCGCGCAGATAGGCTGCGGCCCTCCCTCCGGCCTGCCTCATCCCCTCGGCGGAGACCCCTCGCTTTTCACCAAGACCGGCAAGAAGGATCCTCTCGGGCCGGATATCTTCAGGGGCAGGGATCAGAAGAACTTCATTCCGTTTGCCGCCAAACTCCTTCGACGAGGCTTTCCTGATAGCTTTTGCCACGGACGGTCCAAGACTGTCGTAAATCTTTGCGTCGCCTTCGGTAACAGGGAGGATAAGCGCATCGCATACGCAGTCTATCTCCATGACGTTCTCTATATGTATGTTCATCGGGGACTTTTCAAAAAAATTTACTTTCCATATTTTAGCTCAATCAGAGTGAAATATCCACTCCAAATAATTAGCGCCCGGCCTGTTCCCCACCCATCGGATTGACAGAAAGATATAATTAGGCAATTATTCTATATGAATTCCGACGGGACAGTCCATTCAGTCAGAAAGAACATCCAGAGGGTTTACGGAGGACATTTTATCGAAGGAAACAAAGTAACTCTACTTTGGAAAGACAGCGAGCTGTTCCGAGGCATATTCGACTCCGTCAGGAGCGCCGAGAAAATGATATGTCTCGAATTCTACATCTTCCGCAACGACGAAACGGGGACGGAACTTGCGGATATCCTCCGGCAGAAGGCGGCCGAAGGTGTAAAGGTCTACCTGCTCTATGACCATTTCGGCTCCATCGGGACCCCGTTGAAATTCTGGAGAAGCCTCAAGACCGCAGGGGTGCAGATAAGGGCTTCGCGTCCCTTTAAATGGACGGCGCCATTGCACTATGTCCACCGGGACCACAGAAAGCTCATAATAATTGACGGAATCAGGGCCTTCACAGGCGGACTGAACATTGCGAATGAATACAGGGGATATCATTTGAGGAAGAAGAAACGGGGCTGGAGGGATACGGGCCTTATCCTCGAAGGCCCGGCTGTAAATATGCTGCTCGATACTTTCAACCAGAGCTGGCAGGTCTGGAAAGGCGAGCCGATCCCTTTCCATGCGGACGTGAAGCCCACAGAAGGCGGCCTCCCTGTCCTTCCGATCTTTGCAAGTTCCGCCAAAGGAAGGCGCAGAATGCGAAGACTCCTCTATGTGAGCATAAACATGGCTCAAAAGACTATCTACCTCACAACCGCTTATTTCACACCGAGCAGAAGATTGATCCAGATCCTTGAAAACGCAGTGGCCCGGGGAGTATCGGTGAAACTGCTGCTACCGGGGAAATCCGACATTTCAGCTACGCGCTATACCGGCCGGGCGTTTTATACCCGGCTGCTTAAGGCGGGCATCGAGATTTACAATTATTCAGGCCAGATCCTTCACGCAAAGACCGCGGTTTTCGACGGAATATGGAGCATCATAGGCTCGGCAAACCTCGACTTCCAGTCACTCAGAAGGAACGACGAGGGCAATGTCGGCATTATAGACGAAGTCTTCGGTGCAAGCATGGCTAAAATCTTCTTCGAAGACCTTAAGAATTCGGAGAAAATAACGAGCTGGAAATGGCGAAAAAGGCCTTTCTGTGAAAAGATGAAGGAGCACTTCTACGTCCTCTTCCGGAGGAGGCTCTGAGCAGCGCTGGAGGACCTCCTTCGGCCGACGTCATTCGAAAATCGGCAGGATTACCACCGCCATGGTGCCCTCCCCTTCAACCGGTTCGAGCGAAAGCCTGCCGAGATTGTTTCTGACAGCCTGCCTCGCGATGCTGAGGCCGAAGCCGCTGCCGCCAGGTTTTGTGGAATAAAACGGGGAAAAGAGCTGTTCCATGTCTTCCACTTCGAGGGGCACGCCTGTGTTGAACATCTCCACGATGAGGCTATGCGGAGGGGCACCCCCAATCTTTGAGAGGATCCTTATATAAGGGGCGCTCCCTGCGAGGGCCTCCAGACTATTTTCCAGTAGATGTCCAAAAAGGGCCTTCATGTCCAAAGCGTCCGCCAGAATGTAAGAGGCAGCGGGTTCAAGGTTTATCTCCATTCTGGGCCGCTCGTACTTCCCCTGCTTAAAAAGACCGCCCAGAACCTCATCGAACATGCTTTCCAGGGCGATTTTTTCCATACGAGGCTCCCGTTCGAATACCTCCATATATGTTTTAATATCCCTGACCAGCCGCTCGCATTTGACGCTCTGGGCCGATATGAACTGATACACAGGATACGCGGGGTCCTTGCTGTCCGCATGTCTCATAAGCCTGTTTATATTCCCGCCGATAATGGTTACAGGATTTCTGATCCTGTCTGCGATGCCCTTTATTATCTCGATGTCGCAGCGGGTGGTGGACTCCACATAAGCGTCTGTTTCAACGAGCAGGCAGAAGTCGATAAGTTTGTCCACAAGCTTCAGGACCCCGACCGCCAGATCCGGGGGGAGTTCCGAAAGCACAACCTCCTGGCAGAACTGCCGCACCACCGAAAATCCCATGTTGGAGAAGCGCTTGTCGAGTTTGATCTCAACATGTTTCATACCCACTTTCCAGAGATACCCCAGAAACTCGTCATCAAGGCCGTTGCAGAAAAGTGCTTCAAACCAGCGCGCCCATGCCTGTACGAGATATCCGGACCTGTGTTCATGTTCAATAATAAGTCTCGCCTCCGGTATGCTCATGAAGAAGTCGTGGAAATAACTGGCGAATTGGTCCTTATGTCCCGCGAAGAAGTCCTTGAGGGGTTCGATTTCTTTCAGCTTGGCCTCATGTATGCCCAGCCGTCGCATGAATGTGTGCAACTTTGCGTAGGGTATGTCCATCTTTACCATCGGGATTATTCATATTCTATCACAAGACCTCTGAAATGCCATGCGCATGAGCGGTCCCATGAGAGTTTTTTGCAGTTTTTGCAATCGCCTGTTTGCACATCTTCAGATATTGTATATAATGTTCAGCAAAATCTTTTAAGGGAGGTAGCTATGACAAAGGCAGACCTTATCGACAAGATGGCCAGGGAGGCAGACATCTCCAAGGCCGCCGCGGGCAAGGCACTGGATTCCTTTATTGACGGCGTAAAGAAGACCCTCAAGAAGGGCGACAAGGTTTCACTGGTAGGCTTCGGCACCTTCTCCATCTCAAAGAGAAAAGCCAGAAAGGGCAGAAATCCGCAGACAGGGGAGACCATAAAGATCAAGGCTTCGAAGGCCCCGAAATTCACAGCTGGGAAAGGGTTCAAAGACGCGGTAAAGTAGCACTCGCACCTTCAACGAAGGGGCATGGACAGCCGTGCCCCTTCGCTCGGTCCACCGCCGGTGCGCGCTTGTCGAAAGTCGGATGATGCTATAATATCCCCCATGTACATTGTAACGGCAAGAGGCCTGACAAAGGATTATGGGCCTCTCCGCGCCCTGGATCATATAGACTTTCGCATCACAAAGGGCGAATGTTTCGGTTTCCTCGGGCCAAACGGCGCAGGAAAGACAACCGCCATGGGTATAGTCTACTGTTTTATGCCTCCCAGTTCCGGCACGGTCGAGGTCTTCGGCATTTCCGTTACGGAGCACCCCAGCCGGATAAAGTCCCGGATAGGGGTCATGCCCCAGGAGGACAATCTCGACCCGGATCTCTCGGTCATCGAGAATCTTGTTGTATATGCACGGTATTTCGATATCCCGGCAAAGAAGTCCGTCCCGGCGGCGTGGGAGCTACTCGGATTCGTGGAACTGCAGGAAAAGGCGAGAGTTCGCATAAAAGACCTCTCCGGCGGGATGAAAAGGAGGCTGCTTCTGGCAAGGGCCCTCATAAACGGTCCGGAACTCCTGATTCTCGATGAACCTACAGTCGGCCTGGATCCCCAAAGCAGGCATGCCGTATGGGACAAACTTGATTACCTTAAATCGAAGGGGACCACGTTTCTCCTTACCACGCATTATATGGAAGAAGCGGAGAAGATATGCGATCGGGTGGCGATAATGGACTCGGGCAAAATCTTAACCGTGGACTCCCCCTCCCTGTTGATGAGCAGACACGGCGGCACCCTTGAAGATGTTTACCTCACGCTGACAGGAAGGTCTCTTGCGGCTTAAACACGCTCTCAGGGTATGGCAGAGGCATTTTAAGGTTTACACCAAGCTATACAGGTCCAGCATCGCTCTCAATTTCGTCGAGCCGGTCCTGTACCTGGCCGCTCTGGGACTGGGGCTTGGCGCATACGTAAAGGAAATCAACGGAATACCATACATTGATTTCATCGCCCCCGGAATAATCGCGTCTTCCGCAATGTTCGCCGCAACGTATGAATGCACATACGGCACCTATGTGCGCATGGAATACCAGAAGACCTTCGATGCCATCCTCGCCACACCGGTAAATCTCAGCGATCTCGTTGCCGGCGAGCTGATATGGGGCGCTTCAAAGAGCGTGCTTTACGGGTCAATCATAATGATCGTAATTTCCGCCTTCCGGCTTGTTGTCTCCCCTCTTATCATACTGGCCATTCCGCTGCTCTTTGTGAGCGGACTGATCTTTGCAGAGATATCGATGATCTTTGTAGCCATTGTACCCGGGATCGACTCGTTCAACTATTTCTATACACTTTTCATGACCCCCATGTTTCTCTTTTCCGGGATATTCTTCCCGATTGACGGTCTGCCTCCTCTGGTTTCCAAACTGGCTTTCTTCACGCCCCTGTATCACCTCGTAAACATCTGCCGTTCTTTTTCAGCGGGGCATCCTTCCGCCGCCGGCTGGGACGTCTTATGGGTTTTGGCCGTTGCCCTCATGCTCGCACCTTACCCCTTCAGACTGATGAGGAGGAGACTTATAAAGTGATATACTGTAGCGTGAGAAAAAACTCTGTAATGATCATAATGATGATGTTCACATTTCTTCTCACCTCCCGGGGGCTCGCCTGCGCCTTCGAAGGTCCGCTTCAGGTAAAAAACCAGTTTCCTCTTTTCCTCATGGTAGATTCGCCCCGTCTGGAGTCGGCGTCCACCGAGACCTCTTTTACGGCCGGCTTTTCCTATTCAAGCGTATACATGGTCCGCAGTTCAGCGACATGGACAGTAAATCTTGATATGGAAGTGGCAGACCTGGACCTGAGGTACAGGAAAGATATCCCCGGCCTCTTCGAACTGGGGATAGAAGTCCCCGTTCTGAGCTTCTCCAGCGGTTTCATGGACGATTTTCTGGAGGGCTACCACAGGGCCTTCGGTTTTTCAGATTATGGGAGAAGCGGCAGACCGGAGAATGAATTCCTTTACGAAGTCCGGCATAACGGCACCACGGTGATCAAAGGCAGGAACGGAAGGACTGGTCTGGGAGACATCAGGCTTACAGCAAAGAAAGAGATACTTGTCGGTGATCCTCTCGTCAGTTTAAGAGTCGATCTGGAACTGCCGACGGGGGACGCCTCGGCCGCTTTCGGGAGCGGTGGTTTCGACACCGGCCTGGCATGTCTTGTAAATAAGAAACTCGGTGAAAAATTCATGTCTTACGTAAATATCGGCGCCGTCTTACCCGGGGAGCTGAAAGCAGCGGAGGCCGTCGACTTGAAGACATTCCTGTATGGAGGGGCGGGCATCGAAGCGGGCCCATGGAAGAATCTCAGCCTCGTCGGCCAGATACTGTTTCAGAGTTCACCCTTTCCAAAAACGTCAGTCCCTCAAGTCGACAGAACGGCGGCCCTGCTGTCTTTCGGAGCGCGATACGGGACGGGGAAAAACCTTCTCGAACTCTCTGTCACGGAAGATCCCAATACGGCGGGCGCCCCTGACTTCACATTGAATTTCACGTACAGGAGAGCATTTCTTCCAGAATAGGACTTCCGGAAACTCGCCCCGATATAATTTCCGCCCTGAGTGCAATAAAGACTCTAACTATTGATCATAAGATTTGCTATACTTCTTGGAGGAGTGCACTAATACTGGTCGGTCCGAAGGATTGACAGGAGAGGAGGTGAATGATGGCAATACGGAAAACTGCAGTAAAGAAAGCTACGGCCAAAAAAGCCGCGCCTAAAAAGACGACTGCCAAGAAAACGGTCACCAGGAAGAAAACTGCGGCTAAGACCGCTCCACGCAAGTCAACTGCAAAAAAGACTGTGAAGAGAAGCAGAAAGAGTCCTGCGAGTGTCAGCGCCGGTGACGGATACGTGTGTGCCGTTTGCGGACTCAGCGTGACCGTAGACGAAGAATGCGGGTGCGTTGACACCTGTGACATTATCTGTTGCGGGCAGCAGATGGAGCCGAAGGGATAAAACTTAAGCGGCCCGGAAAGAGTAGAACCAAACAGCCCTGCCGGTCTCGAAGCCGGCAGGGCTGAGCGTCGACGGAATACCTTGTGACATAAATCCGTCCTGCTTATGATCAGGATACTTCATGAAGACTGAGACAGCTATTCCCAGCTTGTTATGTCCTTGTTTTCTCCATCACCACCGGGGGCGCCGTCAAGTCCGTAAGTAAAGAGATCGTAATCTCCATGCGTTCCCGGAGACGAATACTGATAGGGCCTGTTCCACGGATCGTTCGGCACTCCTTTTTTCAGATAAGGCCCGTCCCATCCGTCGATACCTGGGTTTGCCACCAGGGCATTGAGCCCTTCGGATGTAGTCGGATACCGGCCGGTATCGAGCCTGAAAGAATCAAGCGCCTGTCCGAACAACTCCACCTGCGTCTTTGCCGCCGCCGTCTTTCCTTTACCAACCTTACTGAAAAGGGTCGGTCCGACAAGGGCGGCGAGCAATCCTAGAATCACCATAACCACCAGGAGTTCAATAAGGGTGAAACCCCCGTTACCCCTGAACCGGATATGTCTCTTCCTGTTTCCCATCTATCCTCCCGCGTTTCACCCGAAATACTTGCTTCGGGAGTTGAACCATAATCTCAATTATCTTATCATACGCCTAAAAACAGCGTCAAATAGAGCAATGTTCCGGTTTTGATCTTTACTATTTACAAACGAGATGATAAAATCCCTTACCTATGGCGTATAAGAGCATAAAGCACTGGCCCGAGAATGAGCGCCCGCGGGAAAGGCTGCTCGCAAACGGACCCGGGGCCATGTCCGATGCACAACTGGTCACGATCGTGTTAAGGACAGGAGGGGGCGGTCACAGCGCGCTTGACATTGCACTGGAACTGCTGGATACCTTCGGTACGCTGAGGAAGCTTGAGAAGGCATCGCTTTCGGAGGTTTGCACCCTGAAGGGCATGGGTCCGGCGAAGGCTGCCCAGCTGAAGGCGTCGCTCGAACTCGGCAGAAGGCTTTTCAGGGAACCGCCTTTAAGAGGTCCGGCGTTTTCTACCGGAGGGGATGTCTACTCACATTATCACCCCATGTTCAGTAACCTCGACAAGGAAGTTTTCCACTGTGCAATGCTCGACGTCAAAAACAGGCTGATCCGGGATTCACGTATATCCGAGGGGACACTCACATCTTCGCTTGTACACCCCAGGGAGGCCTTCAGAGAGGCCATAAGAGAATCGGCCGCGTCAGTGATTTTTGTCCACAACCACCCCAGCGGAGATCCGAGCCCGAGCAGGGAGGATATACTGTTGACGGAAAAATTGGAAACCGCGGGTGAGACTGTAGGCATAAGGGTACTTGACCATATTATCGTCGGAGACGGCGCTTATTCGAGCATGCTCGAGAAGGGCTATTTGAGGGGAAAATAAAGTATAATAGAAGCTCTTCGGTTCTTCGAACCGACGCCTCGCACGAAGCGGCCCGGCTAGTGCGATGTACATTATGAAGGATGGTTCAGATGAAAGTACTGGTTATAGGCAGCGGCGGCAGGGAACATGCAATCGTGTGGAAACTTTCTCAAAGCCGGTTGGTCGACAAGATCTACTGCTGCCCCGGCAACGCCGGAATCGCCGAACTCGCCGAATGCATAGACGCCAACCCCAACGACTTCGACGCGTTGCTTGACTTCGTAAAATACGAATGGATTGACCTGACGGTTGTCGGTCCGGAAGATCCGCTTTCCAGGGGCATTGTCGATCTGTTTGAAAAGGAAGGCAGAAGGATACTGGGACCGACAAAGGCCGCGGCCCGACTTGAATCGAGCAAGGTCTTCTCAAAGGACCTGATGAAGTCGCACGGCATACCCAGCTCTGAATACAGTGTCTTTACATCATACGTCCACGCCGAAGAACATATAAAGTTTAAGGGCGCACCAATTGTGGTAAAGGCTGACGGTCTGGCGGCGGGAAAAGGCGTATTCGTGGCTTCAACCGTCGGGGAAGCTTTGGACGCACTGAAGCTGATCATGAAGGACAGGGCCTTCGGTGAAGCGGGGGACCGAGTAATAGTGGAAGAATGTCTGCGCGGCGAGGAAGCGTCCTTTATGGTTTTTACCGACGGGAAGACCGTTGTCCCGATGGTAAGTTCCCAGGATCACAAGCGTGTTTTCGACAACGACAAAGGTCCGAATACCGGCGGTATGGGAGCATACAGCCCGGCTCCGATCATCACGGCCGATATGGAGAAAAAGGTGATGGAAAAAATCATGAAGCCTACACTGCGGGCATTGAAAAGCGAGGGAATAACCTACAAAGGGATTCTTTACGCCGGTCTCATGATAGACGGGGACGATCCCCAGGTACTGGAATTCAACTGCCGCCTCGGAGACCCGGAAACCCAGCCCGTATTGTCGCGCCTGAAGACTGATTTCATGAGTATTGCGATGGCCATTACCGACGGGACATTGTCTGATATCGCCATAGAATGGAACAGGGAACCCGCCGTTTGCGTGGTGATATCTTCAGCCGGATACCCCGGGAAATATAGAAAAGGTGATTTAATAAAGGGCATCGGCGACGCAAACACAGTGGACGGCGTTCAGGTATTTCATGCCGGAACCGCCTTCAATAACGGCGGCATCGTGACATCCGGAGGAAGGGTGCTGGGCGTAACCGCGGCAGGGGCGGATATAGCTACTGCCAGGGAGAAGGCGTACGAGGCGGTAGGGAAGATACATTTCGAGGGCATGCATTACAGGAAAGACATCGCCAACAGAGCGCTGGCGAGAGAGGAGGCAAAGACCTCATGAACAAGAGAGGCGAACAGGTCAAACCAAGGGTCCTGGTGGTAATGGGAAGCGATTCCGACCTGCCGGTAATGGAAGAGACAGCACGCATGCTGGATTCCTTCGGTATACCATACTACCTGACGATTGCGTCCGCTCACAGAACACCCGAAAGGACCATGAAGATCGTCAAGGACGGCCAGAAAAACGGCATTGAAGTGATCATCGCCGGCGCCGGCATGGCAGCTCATCTACCGGGGGTAATCGCCTCCCACACAATACTGCCGGTTATAGGTGTCCCTATTGAGTCATCCCCCCTCAAAGGGATGGACGCCCTCCTGAGCATAGTGCAGATGCCTCCAGGCATCCCTGTCGCTACTGTTGCCGTCGGCAAGGCAGGCGCGAAAAACGCCGGGATTCTGGCCGCGCAGATAATGGCGGGAAGAGATCCAAAAATGGCCCAAAAGCTCCTTGCCCACAGAAAAATGATGGCTGCGGAACTGAAGGAGAAGGCCGACAGGCTCGATAAGCGGAAGTAATGCTCACCCACAAAGACTGTTTCCCCTGTTTTCTCGGGCAGACAATAATCGCCCTCGACCGCCATTCTGATTCCCACACCGTTCGGCAGGAAACTCAGATGGACATAATCAGGGAGGTACTGCTTCTCATGCGGGAGGCCGACATCAGCAAACCGCCCTCATACATCACCACTTTGATACACAGGCTGATAAGGGACAGGCTTGGCGACGACCCTTACAGGAAGATAAAGAATACGTATAACAATATCGCCATGGACCTCTATCCGGAAATGAAGAACAGGGTAAAAACGAGCGGGGACCCTCTGCTCACTGCATCGAAGCTCGCGATAGCTGGCAACATAATCGATTTCGGCATATTCTCTTCCATCGACATTCACAGCTCTATAACAAGGGCACTTGAAGACCGCATCGCAGTTAACGATTATCAGGCATTCAGGGAATCCCTGTCCGGGGCGAGCGAAATCCTCTATCTCCTCGATAACTCAGGGGAGATCGTCTTCGACAGGATCCTCGTCGAAGAATTGCTGCGTCTGGGGAAAAAGGTCACAGCCGTAGTAAAAGGCTCGCCTGTCCTGAACGACGCGACCCTTGTCGACGCCGTGCAGTCGGGCCTGACGAGTTTGTGCGAGGTCATCGACAACGGTTCCGACGCTGTAGGCACTATTCTCGAATGGACATCCACCGAATTTCAGGAAAAATTCCGTACAGCGGAACTTATCATCAGCAAAGGTCAGGGCAACTTCGAAACGCTCATAGGGACGTACAAAAGGACATACTTCCTCTTTCAATCCAAATGTGATGTGCTTTCTAAAGAATTGAACCTTCCCCCCGGATCGATGCTCCTCAAAAAATCCTGAACTTTACTGCCGTACAATTGTCTCAGTACAAGGACAGCTGTTATCTCCTCTGTCTCCTGCTGCCGAAACCACTTCCTTCCGAAGGACCCCTCCTGAAGCCGCTGTGTTCTCTGCGCTCCTGCGGTTTTGCTTCGTTCACCACGATGTCCCTGTCCATAAACGACTTCCCATTGAACATGGAGACAGCCTTCTGACTGTCCTCGTCCGACGCCATCTCGACAAAGCCGAAGCCCCTGAGTCTGCCGGTCGCGGTGTCTTTGATGAGTTTCACCGATACCACTTCCCCGGCCTGCGTGAACAGGTCGCGGAGGTCATCCTCAGTCGCTTTGAAAGAGATGTTCCCTACATAGAGTCTCGTGCCCATGCTTCCTCCTAAATAAATAAGCCATCCTTCAATATCTGAAAGGCTTAGCAGGTTAGCCTAACTATACTAATCATTATGTGCTTTGTCAAGAAATAAATAAAGGAACAAATATCCCGCTTTCCAAAGAAATCGGATCTGTGCTACCATGTGGAAAATGTTAATTCTGAAAGTCGCCCTCTCCGGAATGAAGAGAGCCCTTGCCGGGGCGCGTCTGACCCTTGAGAGGGGAGGCGCCGTGGCCTTCCCGACGGAAACCTTTTATGGCCTGGCAGTGAGATATGACGATGGGGCAGCGCTGCGGAGGCTTTACGAATTGAAGCACCGCCGGAAAGACAAGGCGATGCCCCTGATCGCAGGCGAGCGGAAAACTCTGGGACTCGTCGCCCTTCCCCTGAATCCCACTGCAGAGCGGCTGGCTCAAAACTTCTGGCCGGGACCGCTTACCATTCTGACCGCGGCTACGGAAGGGCTGTCCGACTTCCTTACAGGCGGGACGGCGAATGTCGCAGTGAGAATCCCGGGGGAATCATTTGCTCTCCGCCTCGCGTGTCTTCTTGGCATGCCGCTCACCGCAACGAGCGCGAATATCTCAGGGCAGCCCCCAGCCGACAATCCGGACAAAGTTATAGAATATTTCGGCGACGGCCTGGATCTGATCGTAGACGGCGGGAAAACACCGGGTGGAAAGCCCTCGACGATCATCGACGTGACCGCTGAGCAGGTACGCATAGTCCGGGAAGGAGCAATCTCGCGGGAACAGATATTTGATGCACTCGGCGGTTAGTCCGTCAGCGTCCCACATAAGTAGCTGCAATGAGAACTACAAACAGCGCCCCCTTCGCCAACTCCATCCACCCCGCCGTGCGCAACTTAGCCTTATAGAGAGTTACAGCAAAGACCATGTTGTCGGCCAGTGGCACCAATGCGATGAGCGGCAACGCGATGAGATGATAAATAGATGCCGCAAAGGCCAGATAAACGACCATCAACACCCTGTATGCTCCCCGTCTTGTAAACTGGACCCTGACTTTGAAAACCCCTGCCGTAAAAAAGACCGCAACGGCAACGTACAACCTCACATCGATCCGCCCTGAAGCTGCTAAATCGGCAACCGGCGCAGCAAAGGCCAGAAGAAAGAACCCAATTATCTCGGTGAGAATGAAATGCTCCCCTTTGAGGCGGAAAAACAGAAGATACGCCGCCGGTATAACCAGAAAGGGCAAAACCGCCGCAAGAGTATGCCATGCAATGCTTACCATGAGCACCGTCGCAATCACAATCTGGGAAACGAAAACGGCGAGGGACTTTTGGGAATCCCGTCCTTTACTCCTGAGCCAGCCCGTGAGGGCCTCTTTGGAGTTGATGCAGAGAACTACCGCGACAAATGCTGCCACCCCGGAGGGACTTAATCCGCCGGCCGCAGACAGTCCTGCCAGATAGGACAGGACCGCCACCCCCCATGAGCCGTATTCCCGAAGGATATAACGTTTTACCCTCAAATTCGTAACTACCCGGAATATTTCACCGCAGACGCGCAAATGGAGCGCCGAGGTGTGGTTACTTCACATTAAGAGAAGGCCTGACGTCTCTTTCGTAATCCAGCGCGGAAAAATAATTTCCTATAGCCGTCCTGTATTCTCCGATTGCCTTCATCGCCTGCTTAGCGAGATTAAACCGCTGCTCAAGGCTGATCATGCCTTTATGGTCTTTAACCGACCGGATGAACTCTGAATATTGCAGCGGCGACGTCATAACCGCAATACTGTGCCAGTTCTTGGCAGACGCCATCGTCATGGCCGGCCCGCCTATATCGATATTGACCCTCGCGGTTTCGGGAGTCGTGTCCTGTTTGGCAATAACCGAGGTAAAGGGATATAAATTACCGACAAAAATATCGAAATAGACTCCCGGTGAACCACCCAGTTTTGCAAGGGTTGCATAGAGGTATTCCTCGTGAGCCGGATTGCCCCTCTCCGCGAGAAGACCTGCATGTATCTTCGGATGCAGGGTTTTCACGAGCCCTCCCTCCATTTCGGGGGCACCGGTGAAATCTTCCACCGAGACGTAGTTTTTAGCCGCCCTGTCCCCCAATATTTCTGCAATCTTCTTGCCCGTGCCGCCGGTAGAATAGAACCGCGCTTCGGGGTTGACACCTATGATTCCGTTTACCAGTTCCTCCAGGCCCTGCTTGTCGAACACGCTCACCAGTATATGCTCAGGTTTTATCAGGTCGACCACATGATAAATATTCTCTCTGATGCTCATATTTCAGCCCCCGATTTCATTTATTCTTGCTGCGCTGTCACGCCCTGTTACAGGAGCGCATGGATATTTTTTCCCATGTATCTTCGTCTATCTCATCCAGGTACTCGGTCAGTGTATATCTCTTGCCGCAGTCCATGCAGCGCAGGCTCACCGTCCGTCAACCCATGAGCAATTTCAGCTCACCATTGCATTCCCTGCACTTCACGATGGATTTCCGCCGAGATCCGACATGGAAAATATTGTAGCCTATTTCAGCTATTTTTGGTAACTGACCCGATCGAATGGCAGACGTCCATCGCAATGGTTTCCCGAATGCTGCTTCGGGTATAATTATCAGTAAGCCGAGAGCACAGTCCCGGACAAGCGGGCGAAGGGCGCTGCAGGCCGGACCCCGGTGGGAAATAGTATGTATGTTTTCGAGACGACATGCGAGTAAATAAGATTGTAGTCGGACAGCTCGGCGTGAACTGTTTCATCGTCTCCGGCGGGTCCGCAGAAGCGATGGTGATAGATACCCGGGTATTGTGCGGACACGGTGAAGAGACAACGCTTGGTTTCGAGCGGGAGCATAACGCCTTTCTGGCCGGACGAATATGAAAGACCTGAAGCAGGAAAACCCCGCTCGCCTGTCCCGGTTAATCGAACAGGTATTCGGCCGCTGCGGAGGAGAACTCGCCTACGTGAGGGATCATGCACAAACCTTTTCCCGGCTTATAGAGAAGGTTGATCCATTTATCCAAAAAAGCACGGAAGAGGTCTGCCCTTCTTGCCGGCAGGTCTGCTGCATAAACAAGCATTCTTATCACACTTATTTCGACGTTATTTATCTACTGGCGCTTGGAGAAAAGATACCTTATCACAAAGCCGGTATCGGCGATTTGGAGCCCTGCCAGTTCCTTTCCCCGCAGGGCTGCCGTTTGAAGCGCTTTTTGAGACCTTACAGGTGCACCTGGTATTTCTGCACCCCTCTGCTGGAATACGTCCGTAACACTCCCGTCCGCCGATACCGTGAGTTCATATCCTGCCTGGAACAGATCTCCGGGGAAAGAGAGGTCCTGTTGACGACTTTTATCGGAATCGCAAGAGAAGCACACTTCGACGTCGACATCCCCCTGCACGAATTCTATTGAAATCGCCAATGTTCAAAATACTCAAGGCATTCGCCTTATGCCTTCTCATAGGTGTTCAGATTTCGTGGTGCAGTCTGTGCCTCGGCATGCCCCGGGGCGCGTATATCGACCGGGCGAACGACTATTACGGCAGGGGGCATTACAATGACGCGATAAAATATTATGGCAAGGAATTGAGAAGCCGTCCTGACAACGACCACGCATACAATAACCGGGGAAACGCCTATTACAAAAAGGGGCTTTACGACAAGGCCGTCAGCGATTACAGCAGTGCCATAAAAATCAATCCCGGGGACGCTGAAGCGTATTACAACCGGGGGAACGCCTATTATAAAAAGGGGCTTTACGACAAGGCCGTCAGCGATTACAGCAGTGCCATAAAAATCAATCCCGGGGACGCTGAAGCGTATTACAACCGGGGACTCGCCCTTGCATCCGGCGGTAAATACTCCCGGGCAATTTCCGATTATACCAAGGCCGCGAGGCTCAACCCGACCGATCCGGAAACCTTCAATAATCGGGGCAATGCTTACTCCCGGCAGGGACTTTACGATGAGGCGATCAGGGATTATACAAAGGCCCTGAAAATCAAACCCCTGTATGCCAGGGCTTACAGCAACCGCGCCCTCGCCTATGCGGAAAGCGGAAGGTACTATGATGCACTGTCGGACTTTACCCGGGTGATAGAAGTCAACCCGGGAGATGCCGCGGCATACACCGGCAGGGGTGACCTCTACTGGAAAATGGGGAACCACGAAGATAAAGCTATTTCGGATTATACAGCGGCGCTGAAGATCAACACGGAAGATGCGGAAACATATTACAAGAGAGGACGAATTTATTCCTGCACGGGGGCATACGAGAAGGCGGCTGCCGATTATCGCAATGCTGTCAGGATCAATCCACGGTATCTGCCCGTTTACATCGACTTGGGTCTCCTGAATCTTCAGAGACAGAAAGTGAAGGAGGCACTGACTAATTTTACCAAAGCAATTGACATGGATCCGCAATCCGACACGGCTTACAACGATCGTGGAAACGTCTACTTTACAGAAGGCCGGTACGACAAGGCCTCAGACGATTACTCCAGGGCCGTGGAAATTAATCCCGGGAACTACACGGCTTACAATAACCGTGGAAACACCTACCTCACAAAAGGCCAATACGACGAAGCGATAAGCGATTACTCCAGGGCCGTGGAAATCAATCGCAGATACGACATGGCATACAATAACCGCGGGAACGTCTACTTTGCGAAGGGACAATACGACAACGCGATAAGCGATTACTCCAAGGCGTTGGAGATTAACCCCAAATACGTGGAGGCCTATATCAGCCGCGGAAACGCTCGCTCCGCCGCAAGAGAATTTACCGGTGCCATAGACGACTATACGGAGGCCGCGGAACTTGATCCCTCGAATGAAAAGGCGTACATCGGTCGGGGTAACGCATATTACCAGGGAGGTCAGTACGGAAAAGCGATCGGAGATTTCACGACAGCCCTGGAATCCAATCGGTCGGACCCCGCCCTGTATTATAACAGGGCCAACCTTTATGCATTCACGAAGGATTATGGTAATGCTATAAAAGATTACAGCGAAGCAATAAAGCTCAACGCCGGAGATGCAGCGTCCTTCAACAATCGCGGTAACGTCTATGTCGACATGGCCGAATACGACAAAGCCTTAGAGGATTATACGGAGGCGATAAGACTCGACCCCCGGAATTCGGAAGCCTACTATAACCGGGCGCATATTTACTACTGCCGCGGATCGTTCAGGGAAGCGGCGGCCGACTGGAGAAAGAGCATAGAAATAAATCCCCATTATGAATACGCCCGCATCTGTCTGCTGCTGGCAGTGAGGAAGGTATCAAAAGCAGAGTACGACAAGGAGCTGGAGACCTTCAGAAATTATGTGGAAAAAGAAAAGTCCGATACCTGGATCAGGACAATAGCCAGGTATTATCTGGGCCGTATAAACGAAAAGCAGGTCATTTCCGAAGCGAAAAGAGGGAAGGACCGCAGAGAGATTAATGAGCGCCTGTGCGAAGCATACTACTACCTCGGAGAAGAAAGACTTTGGAGTAATGACCGAAAAGGCGCACTCGGTTTTTTCCAAAAAAGCGTCGAAACAGGCGAAAGCGGTCTCAACGAATACATCTCTGCCCAAG
>JBJKOV010000130.1:0-30269 GCA_046707105.1 Thermodesulfovibrionales bacterium | reverse complement strand
CGCTTTTCTGAAAGCCGGTGGTAAGCTCATCAAGCTCCTTGAACCCCGACGGCACGCCGGTTACAGTCTCCTTCCTGTCGTACAGCTGTTCGATCATCTGGAAGCTGTCCTTGATGACGTCCTTCAGGGTGACGAAGGAGACCTTGATCCTCCTGTCAGAGAGATCAAAAACGCTCTTTTCCGCGTAGTCGATCAGTTCTTCGGCATCCAGCTCGCCGTCGTATACATTCCGGGCAATATCGGTCACAGATCGGAGCAGGCCGCGAATCATGGCCTTTTCCCTGACGATCCTGGCATGGTAGCGGACATTCGCCGACGTAGGTATCATCGAAACGAGTGCGGCGAGATATTGCGGACCTCCGACCGAATCCAGGACGTCCTTTCTCTTCATGTGATCGGCAAGGGTTATGACATCTATAGGCTCGCCCTTGTCGAAGAGCTCGGACATGGCAAAAAAGATCTTCCTGTGGGAATCTTTGTAAAAATCTTCGTGATTCAACAGCTCGAGGGTGGTTGTCAGAGCTGTGTTGTCGATAAGAATCGCCCCCAGGACAGACTGCTCCGCCTCGACATTCTGCGGGGGAAGCTTTTCGAGTGTCGTCCCGATCTCTTTCATGCCTCTCCTGTCATACTATTCGGATGCATCCGATACTACGTTCACCTTCACATGCGCCAAAATATCTGAATGCACTTTGATCTCCACCGAATGTTCTCCGAGCCGCTTTATCGGTTCTTCGATAGATATCTTCTTTCTGTCTATATCATATCCTTCAGCCTTCAACGCATCGGCAATGTCCATACTGGTTACGGAACCGAACAGCTTGTCTTCTTCCCCCGCCTTTGCCCTGATAGTGATGGTAAGAGCGGAGAGCTTTTCTGCCAGCGACCTGGACGCTTCACTCAGCTTGGCGGCCTTTTCCCCGATAATTCTCTTATGGTGCTCGAATTCCTTTATATTCCTGGTGTTAGCCTCCACTGCAACATTCTTGGGAAGCAAGTAATTTCTCGCATATCCGTCGGCAACGTTCACTACGTCGCCCATCGCGCCCAGATGCTTTACGTCTTCTTTAAGAAATACTTTCATATGCAGTCTCCTTCGAAATCCGTTTTTGTTAAGTATAGCACAACGAAGAAAGCGCGGAAAACACCTCAAGATTCGCCAGGTAAAACTAACCCGCCCAAAAACATTGACAAAAAAGTAGCCCGCATGTATATTGTTGTTTAGTTTATTTATTAATTAATTTTTATTATGAGCAAGAACCTTTTGTTATCCGGTTATCTTGAACAAAAGACCTTATGATGCTATATTTTGAGCAAATGAGGTGTTTCGGCCTCTCACTGAGCAGGTGTAGTGCGCATAAATCCCGGCAATTTCTTGTTTTGGCCTTTCTTCAAACGCGCAAGATTCTGTGCAGGAGAAAATTCGATTTAAAGGGGGTGATACCTCGACTATTTATGTCCGCTGCGTGATGACAACTACCCTAAAAGGAGGATTGAATGAAAAGGCTTCTAATATCAGTACTGGTTTTGTCCGTTGTACTTTCCTTCGCAGCAATATCATCGGCCACAAACGGTGATAACATGATAAGCATAGGCCCTATCTCAAGGTCGATGGGTGGAGTAGGGATTGCCGCCCCTCAGGACGCAATAAGCGCGGTTTTCGCCAACCCGGCCGCAATGTGCTTCGGGCCTTACTGCCCCGGATCCGAGGTAAACTTTGCAGGTACGATGTTCATGCCGAAAGTCAAGGCAAGTGTTAACGTCGGCGGCATGGTTACTGAGGCCGACAGCCACCAGAAGGTCTATGGAATACCGGCCTTCGGTCTGTCTGTTCCAATAACTGACAAATTTCCGCTTCTGAGATTCGGTATCGCCGCATACGGCGTCTCGGGTCTGGGCGTGGATTACAGAAATACCCCGATAGACACGGCTACGCTGGGCAATAGCCCTTACCCTCTCGTTGCCGGTGAATACACTCAGCTCCAGATAATGAAATTTGCGCCTTCACTGGCATATCAGCCCAACGAGAATCTTTCTCTCGGCATGGCTGTCCAGATTGATTACGCAAATCTCGACCTGAGAAGCGGCTCTTCCTTCGATTACGGCCTCGGCGTTGAGCTGGGCGGTATATACAAGCTGAGTGACGCTGTCTCCATCGGTGCCACCTATGTCACCCCTCAGCGTGTGAAACACAGCGATGTGCTGCTTCTTCCGGGCAGTCCCTCTGCGGCCGATCTCACCCTGGAATCCCCGCAGCAGATCGGCCTGGGTATGGCGTTTACGCCGATCCCGAACAAGCTGTTGCTCGAGGTCGACGGCAAATGGATAAACTGGGCCAATGCCACAGGATATGATGCTTTTGACTGGAAAAACCAGTGGGTCCTCGCAGTTGGCGCCCAGTTCAATCCGACAAAGAAACTCGCACTGAGGGTCGGTTACAACCACGGCAACAACCCCGTTAAAGATCATGATAATTTTGATGGATCAAAGATCGTAGACGTGCAGGGATCAATGATGCCTGCCTACTATTACGAGACCTTCAGGATCGTAGGATTTCCCGCAATAGTGGAGGATCACATCACATTCGGCGTCGGCTATGATGTCTCAAACAGATTTGCTCTCCACGCCGGCTATATGCACGCCTTTGAGCATACCGTCAAAGAAAACGGCACCGATCCGTCCGGGATGTATCCCGTGGCCATCCAGTCTACTCTCAGCGAAGACAGCGTCGAATTCGGTCTCACCTGGAGATTCTAAAACAACGCGAAGGGGAGGGTGACCCTCCCCTTTCTTCCTCCAGGCTCAGTACTGCCGAAACAACCCTCAACGACGTCAATCATATGTCATTCCCGCAATCCAGAAAGCCTTCGGAGCCGTGAATCCTTCTTGTTCGGAAAGATTCCCCGTGAGGGTCGGGACAGGCCGGACAAGACATAATGACAGACGAAGAGAATTGATGACTTCATAGGCAGACTCTAAATAACGGCCTCTTCACCGTCCCGGCGATTCTCTCGCAATACTCAGATAATCGACACCGGCACAGGGATAAACGTCAGAACAAAGATGATAAGCGCTGCCCAGCCTATAAGCCTGCGTTTCGGGTCAAGGGGTATCGTCGAGTACATAATCGGGGGATGTCTGAACCCCAGGATAATAAGAAGAACGGCCCAGACCATCCAGCCCTCCCACGTCAAAAACCCGAGAAGCACCAGGACGCCTATAAGCACCCTGGAAAGGTTTGTATGCCGCTCACCGAGAAGTGCATAGGCAATGTGTCCGCCGTCAAGCTGCCCGACGGGGATGAGGTTAAGCGACGTCACAAAGAAGCCTATCCAGCCGGCAAACGCGACCGGGTTCAGAACAACCTCATAATTGGCAGGCATGGGACCGACTATCAGTCTGGACAGCCCTGCAAACAACAGGGACTCTCCAAAAGTGAAACTTCCCGCAGCGCTGCTTACAGGAGCAACCCTGGAAAAAAAAAGACCGACAACAGCGGCAACCACCGACAGTACAAAACCGGCGATAGGGCCGGAGGCACCTATGTCCATCAGCGCGTTCCTCGTCGCTATCGGAGATTTCATTTTTATGAAGGCGCCGAAGGTCCCGAAAATTGTAGGGGCCGGAATGAAATAAGGCAGCGTCGCCTCAACATTGTGTCTTCTCGATGACAGGTAATGTGACAGCTCATGGGCCAGAAGGATCGCCAGAAGAGTTACCGAGAAAGGTAACCCTCTGTATATCTGCAGGGGCTCATTTAACAGGTCTACGCCCTCATAAAGGGCGCCCACCGTCAGAGTGGAAAAAAATGTCAGAATAAAAAGGATTATGTTCAGATAAGGCACTTTTCTCACTTTTTTACGATCCCTTTGATATCATAATCGTACGCCTCTTTGATCTCCACGTTCACAAACACGCCTTTTCTTACGTTCGGGTCCTCTATAAATACGACGCCGTCAATCTCAGGCGCCTGGGAGCATGTCCTCGCCACGGCGACCCCTTGCTCAACTTCATCAACAATGGCCCGGAAGGTGCGTCCAACCAGCATCTGGTTAGCTCTGAGTGAAATCTCAGACTGCAACTCCATCACTCTCTTGTATCTTTCATCCTTCACACGCAGAGGAACCTGTCCCTTCAAACCATATGCGGCAGTGCCTTCCTCGCGCGAATACTTGAATGCCCCAAGTCTGTCGAATTTCACCTTAGCGATGAACTTCATCATCCCCTCGAAATCTTCCTCCGTCTCCTGGGGAAAGCCGACGATCAGGGACGTCCTGATGCTCACATCGGGTATGACTTCCCGCATCCGAGCAATCAGTCTTTCGTAATAACCCCTGCTTCCTCCCCGACCCATCAGTTTTAGTATTTTTCTCTCGGAATGCTGCAGCGGCAGGTCGATATATTTGCAGACCTTCTCTTCCGACGCTATCGTCTCCAGCAGCCGGTCGTCGATCGCACTGGGATAGAGGTACAGCAGTCTTATCCAGAAATCACCCTTCAGAGAAGAGATATCCCTTATCAGCCTGGCCAGATCATATTCCTTAAGATCTTTCCCGTATGATGTAATATCCTGCGCAATCAGTATCAGCTCTTTCCTGCCCGCCCTGATAAGGGCATCCGCCTCATCGAGGACCTCCTCCGGCCTCCTGCTCCTGCATGCTCCCCTTATCTTCGGAATAGCGCAGTAAGAGCAGCTTCTGTCGCATCCCTCCGCTATTTTCAGGTAAGCATAAGCGGTATCGGCAAATTTGTCGCCGCTCCCCGTCTTACTCTTGTACCTTATATTCCTGGAGCAATACTCGACAATCTCGTCGGTCCTGTCCACGCCCCAGAGAGCATCTATCTCGGGTATCTCCCTGGTAAGTTCCTTCCCGTATCTCTCTGCCAGGCATCCGAATACGACAAGTTTCTTACCTTCTTTTCCCTTTAAATGACCCAGCTTCAGGATCTCTTGGATCGATTCCCGTTTGGCATCCTCGATAAACCCGCAAGTATTTACCATTATGATGTCCGCTTCATCCGGGTCTGAAGAGTAGCAGAGCCCTTTCGCCCGCAATTTTTCCAACAGATGTTCGGAGTCCACCAGGTTTTTGGGGCATCCGAGGCTCAGTAGATGGACCTTACCCACGATGCTTCTTGACCATCCCGTAAACCGTCATGTAGCTGATAACGGCAGCCACCGAACCGACAAGCAGGCTTCCTACGATAAAGGGCACAAGAAGGGGCCGAAAGTTGTCGATAACACCCAGAAAGGTTATGTGGGACCAGTCTACTACCGGGATGATATTGTCGATTCCCATTACCTTGACGCCCACCCACGTCCCGAAGGAATAGATCGGTACTATGGTCCACGGGTTTGTCACATACACTCCTATCAGAGTGACAAACTTATTGAGTTTCAACTGCCAGGCAAGGGCAAGACCCAAAAGCGTATGTATACCGAGAAAAGGAGACATTCCGATGAATACACCTACTGCAAAGGCCGCTGCGATCCTGCGTGGAGGCTCCTTAACGGCGAGGACCTGTCTGAGCCTGATCTTAAACTGCCGCAAAATGTTGATATCCCCTTACCTCTAAATTGTGCGTTCTTCCTCCTTCGCCGATCGCACTCAGTCCCCGGCCCCCCATTGTTCCTATACGAAAAGCGTCGATATCCGCCCCTTCAGGCGCTGTGAAAAGGAGTTGGTAATCCTCCCCCCCGCCCAATGCCATATCAAGAGGAGATATCTTCAGATGCCCGGCCGCCGTCCTGAGTTCCCTTGATAAGGGGAGGCTCTGAAGGTCTACCACAGCGCCAATTCCGCTTTCCCGGCAGAGCCTCGATAAATCTATGAGCAGGCCGTCGCTGATATCCATCATTGCGCTGGCCGAGCCGGCGATTTTTTCAGGGTCGACCGCCCTCGGCATAAGGTGACGGCTGATAAGCGGATAAACAACTTTCCATTCCAGCCCAAAGTCCGCTTTCTTCCTTTTCTCTATTTCTACGGGTCTTCCCAGTCTTTTCATCAGTTTCAGGCCGCATGCAGCATCCCCGAGGGCCCCGCTTACATAAATGCAATCGCCCTTTCCGGCACCTCCGCGCGTAAGAATTTTTGATGCGTAACCGATCATGGAGGCTGAAAGGACAACATTTCCGGCCGACGACACGTCTCCTCCGATCACGGCGACATCATAAATCCGGCACGCCCGCTCGATGCCGTCAAATACCCCCTCAAACATACCGACGTCTGAATTCCCGGGCGCGGCGAAATTGATCAGGGCAAATCTCGGCCTGCCCCCCATGGCATAGATGTCACTTACATTCACAGAAATAAGCTTGAAGCCGAGCTGGAAAGGAGTCGTCCACCTGAGATCGAAATGTACCCCCTCCACCATCATGTCTGTGGTAAGGAGCATATTTCCGCTTTCCGGCCTCACCACCGCCGAATCATCACCGATGCCGCAGATGATATCGGGGAGCTTCCTGTTGAATTTCTTCCGGATTTTTTCTAAAAGGGAGAGTTCGCCCGCTTCAGCCAGCTTCATCAATATACTTGCCGTTGCACTATCCCTGCCAATCGCATAAATTCTCCAAAAGAGGGAGGTTGTGAGGTTATCTTTTATTCGCCTTTCGCCGCTTCGGCTTTTCATCGGACTTCAGCGCAACCTTGAGCACCTGGTCCATTGTATCGGCATAAACGAACTCCATATCTTTCTTGATATAAGGGGGAATCTCCTCCAGGTCTTTTTTGTTTCTCCTTGGGATGATGACCTTCCTGATGCCCATTCTCTTGGCCGCGAGGGTCTTCTCCTTAAGCCCGCCGATCGGCAGCACCCTGCCCCTCAGGGTAACTTCCCCGGTCATCGCAACATTCTTGTTTACCGGTCTGCCTGTAAGGACCGAAGCAAGTGCCGTGGCTATGGTAATACCGGCGGAAGGACCGTCCTTGGGGATGGCGCCTGCAGGAACATGCACATGAATATCCTTCCTCGAAAAAGTCTCTTCCTCTATTCCCAGGGTCCCCGCCTTGGAACGTATATAGCTCAGGGCCGCCTGTGCCGACTCCTTCATCACATCTCCCAGCTGTCCTGTCAGGGTCAGGTTGCCCTTGCCCATCATGGTGGTAGCCTCGATGTATATAATGTCGCCGCCCGCCTCTGTCCAGGCAAGTCCGGTTGACACCCCCACCTCATCCTTTTCCATCTCCTCTTCGGGAAGGAACTTGGGAGCCCCCAGGAAACCTTCGAGGTTCTTTGTTGTAATCTTAAACTTTTTCGGCTTGCCCTCAGCGATCTGTTTTGCTACCTTCCTGCAGAGGTTGGCGATTTCACGCTCCAGGTTCCTCACCCCGGCCTCCCTCGTATACTGCGATATGAGGAGCATAAGGGCGGGATCACCTATTTCGAGAATCTTGCCTGTAAGCCCATGCTCCTCCAGCTGTTTAGGCAGGAGGTATTTCCTGGCAATGCCCAACTTCTCTTCCGATGTATATCCCGAGAGATATATAATCTCCATCCTGTCTTTCAGCGGTCCCGGTATGGTATCGGCTAAATTGCCGGTCGTGATGAACATGACATTCGTCAGGTCAAAAGGCACCGCGAGATAATGATCGGCAAAAGAGAAATTCTGCTCCGGGTCCAGCACCTCCAGAAGGGCCGACGACGGATCTCCCCTGAAATCCATGCCAATCTTGTCGACTTCGTCGAGCATGAAGACCGGGTTGTTCGTCCCGGCCTGCTTTATCCCCTGAATAATCCTTCCGGGCAGGGCACCAACATACGTCCTTCTGTGACCCCTTATCTCAGCCTCATCCCTTACACCACCAAGGGACAAACGGACAAATTCCCTTCCCAGCGCCCTCGCTATCGACCTGCCGAGCGACGTTTTCCCCACTCCAGGAGGCCCTATAAAGCAGATAATCGGACCCTTCATCTTTTCCTTTATCTTCCGGACACTCAGGTATTCGAGGATTCTTTCCTTCACCTTCTCGAGGTCGTAGTGATCTTCGTCCAGCACCTTCTGGGCCGTCTTGATGTCAAGTTTGTCCTTCGTGCTGTTCGACCAGGGCAGCTCGACGAGCCAGTCCAGGTAGGTCCTTATAGTCGCAGCCTCTGCGCTGTCGGGATGCATCTTTTCAAGCCTTTTCAGCTGCTTCTCGGCCTCCTTGTGCACCTTCTCCGGCATCCTGGCGCTTTCTATCTTCTTCCTGTACTCCTTCGCCTCCTCGGCCCTTTCATCGATGTCGCCCAGCTCCTTCTGTATCGCCTTCAGCTGTTCCCGAAGGAAGTATTCACGCTGGGTCTTGTCTATCTCCCCCCTCGCCTCCGACTGGATCTTCTGCTGCACCATAAGGAGTTCTATTTCGCGGCTTAATATCTCGCTAACTCTCTTCAGCCTCAGAACAGGGTCTATAATTTCAAGGATTTCCTGTGCCTGATCCGCCTTTAAGCCGAGGTTCGAGGCAACAAGATCAGCCAGCCTTCCCGGGTCATCAAGATTTTCGATAACGACCATTATGTCAGGAAGGATCGTTTTACCGTAGGAAACGGCTTTATCCAGCTGCTCCTTAACCGTCCTTATCTGGGCCTCCTCCTCTATAGAGAGGGTGGAGGGCTTTAACTCCTCTATCTTCTGGATATCAGCCGAAAAGAAGTTCTCAGTCTGCGAAAAACCCGTGACCCGCGCCTTGGATAATCCCTGTACCAGGATCTTTACCCTTCCGTCAGGCAGCTTAAGCATGCGCATTATCATGCCCACGGTGCCGACCGTGTAAAGGTCATTCACCGACGGATTCTCTATGCTCAGGTCCTTTTGAGTCAGTAGCAGAATCATCCTGTTTGTGCTTAGCGCATGGTCGATCGCCTTGATCGAGACCTCTCTCCCGACAAAAAGCGGGATAATCATATAGGGGAACACCACGATATCCCTTACCGGGAGCACGGGCAGATTATCGGGTATCTGTACTTCTTTCTCAACTTTCTCGTCGTTCTTGTCTAGCTCTGCCATCCTGTACCCTCATTCTTTCCGTTTTCATTTTTCTTCTGTGATCAAATGCCCTTATCAAAATTTAATCACATTTTTAATCCCCCGGCAACAAAAAGGGGACTCTAAGATTTCAGTCTTTTTGAAACTTCGATGATGTACGACTTGAATTGATCGGATAGATCCGCATTCTTCAACGCGAAATCAACAGTTGCCTTGAGATAACCGAGTTTGTCTCCTGCATCATACCTCTTCCCTTTGAAGAGAACCCCGTAAACCGGCCTCGTCTTAAGCAGGACACGTATGGCGTCGGTAAGCTGGATCTCCCCCCCCTTGCCGGGCCGGGACTTCTGAAGCACGCCGAATATATCCGGGGTAAGCACGTAACGTCCTATTATCGCCATGTCGGACGGCGCACTCTCCGCCGCGGGTTTTTCCACGAGGTCCTTTATCCTGTAAACACCGTCGCCCTCCCGGACCCCGTCTATGACGCCATACCTGTGGATATCGGCCACAGGCACCTGCTCCAGCGCCAGGATAGGACTTTTCAACTCCTTATAAAGCCTGATCATGTTCGCAAGAAGGCGCTCCTCGGGATCAATAATGTCGTCACTAAGGATGACCGCGAAAGGCTCATCATTCACAAAAGGCCTGGCGCAATAAATCGCGTGTCCGAGACCGAGGGCATAGCCCTGCCGGATGTAGGCGATATGGATTTTGCTCAGCCTGTTAATCTCCTCGATCAGTTTCTTCTTCCCGCTTTTCTTGAGTTTGTGCTCCAGTTCGAAGGCGTAATCGAAATGGTCCTCTATGGCGCGCTTATTCTTGCCGGTAATGATCACCATCTCTTTGATATCGCACGCTATGGCCTCTTCTATACCGTACTGTATCATCGGCTTGTCCACGATCGGCAGCATCTCCTTCGGAGACGCCTTCGTTGCCGGCAAAAATCGCGTTCCGAGGCCGGCAGCAGGAAAAATTCCCTTCTTTACAACACCCTCCCTCATTTCTTACACCTCCGCGTCATGTCCTCTAATTATACCATAGATAAGACCGTCAAAATGGCGCATAGGATCACTACAATTGAGCATGGACAGGGCGTTGGACCCGACTCAGCGCACCACAGCCTTCATCCCTCATCGCCTCCACGTTTTTCGAGATTGCCGACCCTAACACCGATGAGCCGCACTTTCCTCGTCAGCTCGATCCTGTTCAGACACTCAAATGCGGCCTTCCTTATCTTTTCCAGAGAGTCAGCCATATCGTCGAGCGTTTTTGCCCTTGTATGGGTCTTGAAGTCGGCAAAACGTATCTTGACCGTGACCGTCCGCCCCATGTAGCCTGTCTTCCTCAGGTCGCCCACAACCTCCCGCGTAAGTTCAGCCAGATTTCTCGCAAGGACTTGCCAGTTGTCGGTATCGTTCTGGAAGGTCGTCTCCCTGCTCATCGACTTCGGCTCCCAGTGGGTGACGAGAAGACCCTCGTCAATGCCCCGTGAGGCATCAAAGAGGTAATGCCCGTAGGATTTGCCGAACTGCCCGACGAGCTCCTCCAAAGGTATAGACGCAAGTTCTCCGACAGTATCGATTCCCATGTCCTTCAGATGTGCCTCTGTCTTCGGACCAACACCCCAGAGTTTTCGGACTGAAAGAGGCCAGATGCGCTTCTCTATATCCTCGTCTGTTATAACGGTAAGCCCATCGGGCTTCACCATATCCGAGGCAATCTTTGCAAGGAGCTTGTTCTGCGCAATCCCGATGGAACAGCTTAGGCCGGTCTCTTCCCTTATCCTCCTCTTTATATCCGCCGATATTTCCTGCGGGGTACGGTCGATGTCCGATATGTCCAGGAAGGCTTCGTCGATGCCGACATCTTCCATGATTTCCGAGGATTCCCGCAGAATATTCTTGATGATCGCCGACACACGGGAATACTCTCGGTAATCGACAGGCAGAAAGACGGCATCGGGGCAAAGCTTATAAGCGGTCCTCAAGGGCATGGCGGAATGTATCCCGAACTTCCTGGCCTCATAGGACGCCGTTGACACTACGCCCCTGGCATGCGGGTTCCCGTCGCCCCCGATCACCACAGGTTTGCCTATGAGCTCCGGATGCCTTTTCTGTTCCACCGAGGCAAAGAATGCATCCATGTCTATGTGAAGGATACGCCTCATGATGTAATTTTACAATACGTGAGAAACAGAATGTTCCTGACGTTTAAGGCCGCTTCTTTTAGTGCGGAAGATAACATTGTCTTTTGCGCCGCGAAGATTACGTGAACGGGAGGTCTTCTTCGGTGGGGTGACGCCCGAAAAGTGGACCCCGTTTTTCTATTCCTTGCCTAACACGTGCAGTTTCATCAGGCGGGTTGTACCTTGTATATTGGGAATGCCGGCCGTGATGACTATTATATCGCCTCTTTTGGCCAGTTTGTCGGACAAGAGCGCTTTTTCCACTTCCTTAAACTGCGCGTCCATGCTCTTGAGCTTTCGTATCCTGCGCGCAGATACCCCCCAGTAGAGCGCCATTCGGCGCATTACGTGCCTGGAAGGGCTGAAGGCAATTATCTCCACCTCGGGGCGCAACATGGAGATCAACTCTGCAGTAGAGCCCGATTGAGTAAAGGCTATGATGTACCTGGCCTTCACGCTCTGCGCCGCATCCGTCGCCGCACGAGCAACAGCTTCCGAAAAAGTCCCCTTCTGCTGATAGCGGCTGCGAACCGGCAGGGAGAGTTCGGTCTCTTCGATAATCCTCCCCATCATGTCCACTGCCTCGATCGGATATTTCCCGACCGAGGTCTCCTGGGAAAGCATCAGTGCATCCGCTCCGTCCAGTACGGCATTGGAGACATCCGTGGCCTCGGCCCTTGTCGGGCGGGGGCGCTGCGTCATGGACTCCAGCATCTCGGTCGCGACGATAACGAACTTCCCGGCCCTGTTGGCCTTTTCTATAAGGGATTTTTGAGCCATCGGCACGTTCTCGGGCGGTATCTCCACTCCCAGGTCCCCCCTTGCCACCATTATGCCTTCTACGAGGGGCAGTATTTCCTCCAGGTTCTTTATTGACTGCGGGGTCTCTATTTTGGCTATTATGGGCAGTCCTTCAGCCTTTTCTTCATTCAGAAAATTCCTGAGGGCAAGCACGTCATTTTTGGTGCGCACGAAGGAGAGCGCCACATAGTCCACCCCCATCCTCAGGCCAAGTCTCAGATCAGCCTCGTCCTTTTTAGTGAAGGACACATCCATCGGCTTGAGCCCCGGCAGGTTCACGCCTTTCTTTTCCTTCAAAATGCCCCCGATCTTTACCGACGCCCTGAGGTAATCCCTTCCCTTTTCGGTTATCTGCAATTCTATCAGGCCGTCGTTCAGCAACATGCGATGCCCCGTCTCAGAGGCTTCTATCAAATGGGAGTATTTTATATAAATAGTATTTTCGTCGCCAGGCCCTCCGCCCTGCTTTATTGTTACCATCTGACCCTTCTTAAGTTCCACCTGTGCGTCTTTCAGCCTGCCTACCCGGATCTTGATGCCCTGCAGGTCCAGTATTACAGCCACCGTCTTATTGAGCCTGTCCGCCTCTTCCCGTATCGTCCTTATGGCGCCCTCGTGGAAGGCATGAGTGCCGTGAGAGAAATTCAGGCGCGCCACATTCATGCCCCTGGTTATAAGTCCGGAGATGACTTTCTTATCAACCGAGGCGGGACCGATGGTGCAAATTATCTTTGCCCTTCTTCTCATGAGATTAAGTTAGCACAATGGTATCCAGTTGGCAAATTGAGGCCTGGCAAAGCTGCGAGAATTCCTGATAGATCAACAGGGAGGAATTCGAGAACTTCAGAAATAGATTCCCGGACAAAACCTAACTCTGAAACAGACTTTTATCGTTGTGCGAGGGAACAGACGCTTCCCTCGCACAACGCATTGTAATAAGTGCTCCTACCGGCCACGGATCAGAACAGGAACTGAAACATCGTCGTCACGGTATCAAAATTCTGGCTGTTCGGGTTCGTGGGGTCCTGTTTCCTGTAATCCGTCCTTGAATACTGGAGCGTCACCCTCAAGTCTTCGCCCTTGATGAAATAATTCACTCCGCCGGCCCACCACTTTATCTTCTGGTCGAAGATCCCCGAGAGCTGAGCGAACTTCCATGCTTCATACCTCCCGAAAAACTGCAGTGCCCCCGGGCCTACCTTGTTCGGCAGGAGATACCCTGCTTTCACATACCACCCATTCTTCTCGCCGTTTTCTCCGACACTGCGCGGGTCCGGATCAGCTCCCTCAGAGGCCTTGCCATAGTCGGTCTTCAGATAAGCCGACGAAACAGTGAAGGTGCCTGCTGTGGTCGGATATTCAAAGAATTCATCGATTGTCCACGCCTTATAGTTCTTGGGCATAGTCTTTGCCGCCAAGTTAGCATAGACCTCATCCGGCTGAAATTGATACCCGGCACCGAAGGTCAAAACCTTCTTCTTGCCAAGATATGTCCCCCTGTAAACAAGAGAAGATTCGGGATCCAGAAGGGTAAGATGGATCCTTCCCGTGTATCTCAGCTCGCTATTGGGGTTATCACCTAGCTGGTTGCCTTTCATAACAGCCACGCGGTACTGCAACTTCGAGTCCATGAGGTTTCCCCATACCACCGCACCGAAATCCCTGTTAAGACGAGGCAGGTCGGTGTAAATGAAAAGGGAGCGGTCCAGACTCAGAGGGAAAAAACATCCCTCGTTGTCCTCCCTCAGGAACGGGTCCTTCGTCAGTCCCACGCGTACCCTGAAGCCATCGGTAAAATCACCTCGGAAAAAGGCGTCGATTACGTCAAAGTCTTTTCCGGGGATGTCGGACACCTCAAGGTCCTGGACCCTCTTATCCGCCTGCTGCTGAATGGCGAGATAGAAACCATATGTATCAGTTACCTGCCCGAGAAGACTGAGTCTGTTTCTCCTGAAGAAGATATCGGTCGTATCCCCGGACCTGTCAGGACCTGACCCGGTATTACGCCACTGACCATAGAGCTGCATCTCGTAGTTGATCATGAGCCACGACTCATCATTTATTTTTATTATGGGGCCCGCATGGGCTGTCTGCGTAACGGCACACAAGAAAAACCCCATCACGAAAACAGAAACGCCGATGACAATTCTAATATTCTTCATGGATACCTCCATTCCGTTTATCGGTCAAACCTACAAACACTTTCGTCTTCTGCCTCAATAGCCGGGGGCTATCGGGCCGGTAGCTTGAGAACCGCCGCATGCATTTGAATCGGTGACGTTTACCTGGTCCGCACGAAGGGCGTACGAATCGGCGCCGGTCAGTTGTTCGACCGGCTTTCCCGCATCTATGTTATAGGTTATTACAGCGGAACGGTCTGCTGTGTCTGTTCTCCATGGGGAGTCTGCCTTCAAAGCGCCGTCTTTGGCCTCGTCGGCCATCTGCCCCCATTCTATCCATGAACCATCGTACAATTTCGCCGAGTCTCCAAGAACTCCATCCACTATCAGGAAGCTGACCGCTGCCCTGGCACCGGTCCGTCAATAGACGTATGCGGTCTTATCCGGCGTAATTCCTGCGCTGCTAAGATTAGCCCTGATAGCATCAGGAGAAAGAAAGGTTGAACCATCGGGAGTCAAGTTTGTATTGTAATTCAGGTTTATGGCTCCATTGACATGTCCTTCAAAGGCGACATATCCGATAGTCGCGCTGCCGCTCGGGCCGGTCGTCGAACCCGCGACCCCGTTGTACTCATTCGGCGTTCTCACGTCCCATATTTGAGAATTGGATATCCCTCCCTCGGCAAGCGTAATCATCTCGCTTAATGGCGCCCTGAGAGATGTATTCTGCGTGAGCTGGCAGACTGTATAGGACGAAGGCGCCGGCGCCGGCGGAACAGTGGTAACAAGACTGAATCCAGCCTTACTGTATGCCGCATTCGTTCTGTCCAAAACCTTGAGTCTGTTTTTTGGAAATCCCCAGTAACGGAAATCGAAATATGCCTTGCCCACGTTCAGCAAGGAGTCGCCGGTAAGAACCACCACTGTATTTCCGTCGATTCCTGTCCTCTGGATCAGGCTGTTCATCTGAGTCTGCGTCGCAACCATCGAGATGGTATTACTTACACCGTCGGACCTCGTCGCAGCCAAGTCACTTCCGGTATCCATAATGAATGCATTCTGAACATGTCCGCTTCCGGTGTAGCTGGTACCTCCCGTTTCGCTCGCCACGTCCAGTATAACCATTTTGTTAAAACCCGAGGAATCAATGCCGTATCCGCTTGTGATCCACCCGTCCAGTTGTGTGGGGCTTACCAGGACCGACGTGGCGGTGCTTTCTGCTTTCGGATCTGAGTATCCCCCGCCTCCGCAACTGTAGAGGAGCAAAGGAACCGTAGCCAGGAGTACCGCACCAAACAGGGCAAACCATTTCCACTTTTGAAAATGCCTCTTCATTCTCGTCCTTTCCTTTCTTGTCCCCCTCACGGGGACCTTCTGTGCCGTTATTCCCCATGCGTCCAACTCTTACTTCCCGGATATCACTGCCTGCGAATTTCTCCTCTTTTTTCACCTCCATCACAAGACGCAAGAACCCCTTGCGTCAGATTTTGATTTTGTTTGTCGATCACAACCCATGACGTAGCCGGCCTGCGCGTTCATCATGGTAGCCCCTCTAGATGGAAATCAGTGTTGCCACCTATCCTACAGACCATCTTACAAAGAAAAGAGATAGTGTCAAGCATTTTTTGCAAGCGCACCCCAAGCTTGCATCATTTTGCTCCGCGGAAGCGTAGCTGTCAAGTTCTATTTATGAATACAGGATTGTTTATGGCGAGAACTATAAAATGAAGTGAGTCCCCTGATTTGCGTTTATTTTGAGCCCTGTCTCAGCTTCTCCATTTCATCCCGCAGTTCCTTGTCCGTTATGATGCCCTTTTTTTCGAGAAGATTGATCAAAGCTTCCTGCTCCAGTTCGCCGTTCACGGAAGGTCCTTCAGCGCGCTTAAGCTCCTTTGACTGCGAACTCTCAGGAGCTGCTGGAGACAATTTTTTCTCCGCTGCCGTCGCCTTGGACATTGTTGCCGGAGTTTTTTCGCTGATGACAACGTGTGCTCGTTCTCTCACTTCATTTTCCGACATACTCGGTGACACGATGTTCAGGTTACTCCCTCCTCCGCAACCGCCCAAAAGTACGATCAGGGAAATGAGACTCAGCCATCTTATCATTTTCTCCTCCTTTTCGGCAGTCTATCACAATAAGCGGGTGGATACAATCTCAAATTCGAATAGTCTGCAGCCCCTTTTCGATAGGGTGTGCCGACTTTTATGCCACTTGTCATAAGCCCGCCGATATCTGACCCTCTTGTGCGCTCGAGGCAGATCATTATCTTGCATTGTTGACATTGACAGCTTAAACATCTTCTGCTAAGTTACGACTAACCATTAGAAACAAGGGTGGTATATGCCTTTAAGCTCCTTGCTTACGAGGAGGATAGCGCAGGAAGATGATAAAAAAAAGACTGGGCGACATACTTACTGGTGAAGGTCTTATTACTCCTTCCCAACTGGAGAAAGCCCTTTTGCTGCAGAAAGGAAAAAACAAGAGAGTAGGCAAAATTCTTGTGGAACTGGGATACCTTGATGAGAGGCAGATCGCCGGGGCCCTTGCCAAACAACTTTCACTGCCCCTCGTGAGTTGTAACGACTACAAGATAACAAAAGAGCTGCTCTCACTCGTGCCGAAAGAAGCCGCTGAAAAGAATTTGATCCTCCCCCTGGAGCTTAAAGGGAAGAAACTGCTGCTGGCCATGGCGGACCCGCTCGCCATGAAGATCTCCGATGAAATAGCCTTTGCCAGCGGTTTGAGTGTTACTGTCGGCGTCGCTTTGGAATCAGAAATACTCACCGCAATAGAAAAACTCTATGGCACCGGCGATAAGGTATGGGACCTCCTTAGAAATATCCCTCAGTATGAAGAGGTCGAGTTTCTCAAGGGTGACCCTTCTGAAGCGGCCACGGAGGTCAGCGTGCAGTCTCTTTATCAACTCAGCGAGGAGCCTCCCATCGTCAAGCTTGTATCGCTAATGCTTGCCAATGCGGTGAAAGCAGGTGCCAGCGACGTACATATAGAACCTGAAGAAAACCGCGTCCAGGTGAGATACAGAGTTGACGGAGACCTGAAGCCTGTCTTGCAGTATCCTAAACATATACAGGAATCGGTGATATCGAGAATTAAGATAATATCCAATCTGGATATAACAAACCGGCGGCTTCCCCAGGACGGAAGAAGCACCTTGAGGATCGCCGACAAGATCATCGATCTGAGAATATCAACGCTTCCCTCCGTGCACGGCGAAAAAATAGTTGTCAGACTTCTCGACCAGGCCACGGCTCTTTTTTCCCTCGGCAGGCTTGGCATTCCAGATAAAATCCTTGTATCACTTCTTGAAGTATGCACCCAGCCTCAGGGAATGCTGCTTGTCACCGGCCCAACGGGAAGCGGGAAGACGACTACTCTGTACTCAATTCTCAACCATCTCAAGACAGAGACAGAGAATATAATGACTGCAGAAGACCCGGTTGAGTATAAAATCAGTGGCGTCACGCAGGTGGCCATCAACTCTGCGATCGGTTTGACCTTTGCTGCGACCCTTCGGTCAATACTGAGGCAGGACCCCGACACTATCATGGTGGGAGAAATCAGAGATGCCGAAACAGCGGAAATAGCAGTGAGGTCTGCAATGACCGGCCATTTGGTACTGAGTACCGTTCATACAAATGATACAGTGGCAACCATTACGCGGCTTATCGACATAGGACTGGAACCTTTTTTAGTCACTTCATCGATTTCGGGCATCCTTGCCCAGAGGCTCGTGAAAAAGATATGCCCTGCTTGCAAGGTTGAAGTCAGTGTCCCGGATAACATCATCCCCGCAGGATTTCCTCCTCTCGAAAAGTGCTATAGAGGACAGGGCTGCAAAGAGTGCGGTAACACAGGATTTAAGGGAAGGACGGGGATCTACGAGTTCCTGCGGATGGATTCAAAGCTCAGGAGGCTCATTGCGAAAAATTCCGGCGAAGACGAACTGTGGGATCATGCAAAAAAAGCCGGCACGGTACCTCTTTTTGAGGATGCGTGGCTTAAAGTTGCCAGGGGCATCACTGCAGTCGATGAAGTGATATCAAAGATCCACTTCCGCCATCCTGACCACGAATAGGAGACCGCCCAAAACGGTCGCCCAAACTCTCCCTTTCCTCCTCCGGGGTGACGACAGGGCGCTAAGGCCGCGCTGCCTCCCTATGCCTTCGATCTTCGGAACACGTCGCTTTTTGCCGCGATCCAGAACAGGCTCCTCAGGCTCTTGAGCGCAACGGCAAAATCATGGGGGGTGCGCAATTCCAGGAGGCTCTTAAACATGAATGAAGGTCTGCCGTAAAACCGCCTGAAGGCGATCTGTCGCAGCTTCAGGATCTGCTCCCTCGTCATGGTATGGGGGATGAATGCCGCGCCCTGGTACGTGAAATCGCTGAGCTCCTCCGATATGGTTCCGAACTTGTCGAGGTTATCATACAGATATGTCCCGGGGAAGGGCGTTATCGCATGAAAGTTGGCGATATCGGGGTTCAGGTCTACCGCGAAATCGATCGTCTGGAGCCCCTCCTCAAAGGTCTCGCCGGGGATGCCGAACATAAACGGCGTACTCACCTTCAGCCCCACTTCCTGGGCCGCCCTCACCGCCTTTCTGATCTGGTCCGGCGTCGTCCCCTTCCTGATCGTGTTGAGGTTCTTCTGGACCCCGCTCTCGGCACCGAAGAGTATCGCCCAGCAACCCGCGTCCCTGAATGCCTGGAGAAGCGGCTTGTCCACCTGGTTCACGCAGGCAGACGCAAACCAGGTAAAATCAAGACGCCTCGCCTTTATTTCTTTCGCAATCTGCATGGCTCTGTCGTAATCCGCGGCAAGCGTATCATCAATAAACTTTATCTCCCGGTAGCCCTGCCGGAGACAGTATTCTATCTCGCTTAGAACGTTCTCAACGCCACGGTACCTGATCCCGCTTTTGCGCTCCTTATCTATCTGGAAACAGTATATGCATCTCCTGTTGCATCCCCTGGAAGTCATCAGGACCGCGACCGGTTTTCTCCGGTAAGTCGCCGGAGGAGGTATGTAAAGGTTTGCGTCACCGAGCAGTTCCCTGGCGGGAAAGGGAAGGGAATCAAGATCGGAGATCAAAGGTCTCGGGGGGTTCTTGACGATCATGTCGCCGTCTCTATAGGCGACGCCCAATACTCCGTCGAAGGACCTGCCTGCCTCGATTCGCTCTATCATTTCGAGGACCGTGAATTCACCCTCCCCGCTCACCACCGCATCGATGCAGTCTCCAGCATCTTCGAGACAGCGCTCCTGCACGGCGATGGGATAAGGGCCCCCGACGCAGAAGAACACACCTCCGCCGAGACTCTTCCTGAGGTCGGCGGCTGTCTTTTTGGCCTTCTGCCATCCAAAGGTGGTCGAATAGATGCCGATGAACCCCGGGTCGAACCCCCGGACGCCGGCAAGAACCGCCTCGTGGGACATAAACGCCCCGTTGAAGAATTTCACATCGTGTCCAGCCCTCTGAAGTACAGCCGCGACGTAGAGCGTGCCCAGCGGCTGCCAGTAGTTAATCTGGGAACTCACCGTCTTCGACGAGAAAATGTCCTGCGGGACCCATGAAGGAATGACTAATGCGCAGCGCATGGTTTGTCCCCCGCCAGGACCGCCTCAACATCAACACCTCTTTCCTCGCGGCTGGCGCCGATGATGGCTTCCGCCGCATCTATCCCGGATTCTATGGCATGGTCCATGTTGTAATACCTGAACATCCCGCACCTTCCGGCCATATAGAGGTTCTCAAACCCGCGAAGGTAGGCCAGTATTTCATCGCAGCGCTTTCCATATCCGATGTCAAACAGAGGATAAGCATTAGGCACCCTGACCACCCTGCTGCCGATTACCTCCGAACCTTTTATAAAACCGAGACGTTCGAGGTTCTCCACCGTAATACCGGCAAGCGTCTCGTCTGCAGCACTCCAGATTTCGTCGCCCCTGAAACTGAAGAATTCCATAACCATAACCGTCTTGCCGGCAGGAGCCATATCCTCGCTCCAGTTGGTCGGCTCATGGATCCTTCCAAAAGGTATCTTCTGCTCCGGAACATATATCCACGTCTGGTCCGTTGCTCTTCTCTTGTTCAGCATTACAGCCACAACCACGAGGTCCCTGAACCTGAGTTTGGCCGCAGCCTCCAGGACCGCCTCCGGCGGCGGCGGATCAAGGCTCCTCACCAGCGCGGTCAGCGGCATGCTTGATATGAAATATCTTCCCGGCACAGTCGCACTATGGTCGCCCCTCCGGACGACAACGCTCTCCACCTTATACCCGCCATGGTTGATACGTTCCACTGTGGTCCCGGTATGGACGCGATTGACTCTCTCTATCTCCTCTTTCATCCTGTCGGAAAGGCGGCCTATTCCCAGCTTTGGATACATGAACCTGTCCACGAGGCTCGGAACGTCCCTTCCGCTGAATTTAAAGAAAGCGTTCTTGACGGCCTTCCCCAGTGAAAGCCCCATGATGCGCCGCGCGACCCACTCGGCACTTATCCGGTCGCATCCTATGCCCCAGACCTTCTCGCTGTATCCCTTGAAGTAGATATTGAACATCGTGCGGCCGAACTGGCTGACCACCCAGTCTTCCAGGGAAACCGCCTCGGCTTGTTTAAACAGATTCCGCGCCTTTTCCAGTCCGTAGTCGGCAAGAATACGCAGCGTGACAGGTATCCCAAGACCGAACGTGGCGTTGAGGGGCTTCAGAGGGTAGTCGAAGTACTTGCCGCGCATGAAGATCTTGCTTGCGCGGGGAACGCTGACAAGTTCATCTCCCATCAATTCCCGCACAAAGTCATTGATCTTCTTGTCCTTCGTAAAGAACCTGTGGCCGCCGAGGTCGAAACGGAACCCTTCCTCTTCGACTGTTCTGGAAAGGCCTCCCACGATTGAATCACTCTCAAAGACGTTGACCCCGAAGCCGGCAGCCGACAGTACATGCCCCGCCGAAAGGCCCGTGAGACCGCCACCCAATATGACAGCCGCATCATTTATATTCAGGGAGTCATTCACGAAAGTATCCTGCATCAGATAACCCCGCCCCTTTTCATCCGCAACAGATGCTGCCTGTTATCCTCACAACGTAGCATCCGTCTCTCTCCTGCGTTTCCGTCTGGCAACCCGACATGGCTGCGAAGGTCGCAATCTTCTTCGAGTCACGAAAATTTTCAACGAGAACGTCCACGCTGACCTCAAGCCCGCATTGAGCAGCGAAGATCTCCTTAAGCTGCAGAAAAAGGTCGAACATCTCACTTTTCCGACCGTCAATCATCATCTATAATAGTTTATAGATAATATCAGATTTTTTTCCAGGGGACGCCGTTTAGCCCGCACTTTTTCTCTGTCTGCTTACGTACAAACCCGGCATAAGTTCCGCGCCCGGAAGACAACACATCCCTCTCCGACAAAAAAAACCTGAGGAATGCCCGGTTGCATCCCTCAGGTCATGAAGATTCTTCGAAAAAAAATCTACATTTCGTTCATCGGCTTGATGAACTTGAAATAGACCATTGTCCAGTTGCCGAGAATTATGAAAACACTTGCCACGATACTTCCGACAGACAGGGTCGAAAATCCCGTAAGCGCCTGACCGATATTACATCCTCCGCCAACCACTGCCCCGAAACCCATCATGAGACTTCCCCCGAGGACGGTGAGAAGCTCCCTGGCAGGGGCGACCTTCCATATGAATTCCTTGAGCATCTTGGCGCTTATGAAGGCGCCGATAGGCACGGCGATTATGTATATGGCGGCCCATGTCGTCGAAAAGCTGCCTATGCTGTATTCCGGAAAGAATACCGGGGCCTTCGCATGGCCTGTCAGAAGGGTAAAGAAAAGTTCTCCGGTAGGGGTCGTGAAATTGAGCCCTCTGGCAAAACCTGGAGAGCCCCAGTGTTCGGAAGCCCAGAACGCCATCACGCCGACAATGCCGGCCAGAAGGCCTGTCACGGACCAGTAGTAGCCTTTCTGTTTTCTAAGGGCAAAGGGTTTGCTCTTCAGCGTGAAAAGGAAAAAAATAGTGCACAATACAAAGATCACGATCCATTTTGCCGTTACACCTCCGCCGAAAAGCCCATAGAGGGTCATCTGAGGCGGACCGACTGTTACGCCCCTGAGCCAATCATAAACCGGGTGCAGCATACCATGTGTGGTAGCACCGATTCCAAGAAAGAATCCCAGCACCGCAAGCCAGGAGGCGAGCTGACCTTCGCCCACCCTGTAAACGATCCCGCTGCCGCAACCGCCCGCCATCACCATGCCGAGTCCGAACATATACCCGCCGATGATATTTGCCAACGGATAGAACGTCTGCGCCTGCAGATGGATCAAGCCGGCGTCATTCAGTATATTGGAACCGATGATCATAACCGACAGTGCTATCAGGTAGGCACGGAACATCGTGAAGTCCTTGATGAAAATAGTGTCCCTGAAGGCGGTGTTCATGCAGAATCTTCCTCTCTGGAGGATAAACCCGAACGCGCCGCCGATCAACAAAGCGGAAACGACAAACAAAAAAGATACGCTTTCCATAACTCTCCCTTCCGTCTCTTTATTTATTTTTTTTATTAAAAGTTGTTTAAAATATCACAGAAGGCTTTATTTGTCAACGGAGGTCCGGCTCTTCGCGTTTCTTATTCGGTGCTTTCCCGGACCGCTTTGCCGCCCCTGTTGAATCTGTTCATCGCTTTTTCTACCCCCTCCGCCAGTATAGCATGAATCGACTCAACGGCCTCTGTTACCGCATCTTTTACGGAATGAAGTTCCGCCCCGGTGAACTTCGAAAGAACATACTTTTCGGCAGGAACAATCCCCGACCTCCCTATGCCGATCTTGACCCTGACAAAGTCCTTCGTCCCCAGGCTTTGTATGACGGACTCGACCCCCCTGTGCCCTCCGGAAGATCCTTTGCGCCTTACCTTAAGTACCCCGGTTTCCAGGTCAAGGTCGTCGTGTACAACGATAACGCGTTCGGGCGGGACAAAGAATTTACCCGCAAGCTTTCTGACCGCCGCCCCGCTCCTGTTCATAAATGTCAACGGCTCCAAGAGCACAATCTCATCGCCCTCTATGGAGCCGTTGCACGTACGGTAATCGGCCTTCTCCCTGAATTCGAGCCCGTGCCGTTTAGCGAGCTCATCCAGAACCTGAAAGCCGACATTATGTCGTGTCCCTGAATATCTGCTACCGGGATTTCCAAGCCCCACGACAAGCCACAAGGATTATTTCTCCTTCTTTTCGGGACCCTCTTCTTCCTTCTTTCCCTTCTTCGCAACTTCAGGCTCAGCAGCCGCGGGCGCCGCAGCCTCAGCAGCCGCGGGCGCCGCTTCAACCGCCGGAGCGCTGACAGTAACGATAACGTCTCCAGGGTCGGTAAGCACCTCTATCCCCTCTTCGAATTTCAGGTCAGAGACGTGGAAGGCCTGGCCTATCTCAAGCGGCGTGATATCGACCTCTATCCGGCCCGGGATCTTATCGGGGAGGCACTCTATCTCGACTTCTCTCAGAACGTGCTGGACTATCCCGGCATCCCTCTTCACCCCTATCGGTTCTCCGGTCGTCACAACATGGACTGTCACACGCACCTCTTCGGTAAGCGACACCTCGAAAAAGTCGGAGTGAAGCAGATCACCCTTTATCGGGTCCACCTGATAGTCCTTCAGAAGGGCAAGTTTCTTTTCTCCACCGGCAAACTGAAGGTTAACCATCACCTGTTCACCTTTTATGGTGTTGATGAGTTTCGAGAGTTCCTTTCTCGAAAGTTTGATCGACTGTGCCCTTCCCTCTCTATACAGAACGGCCGGAACCATTCCCTCCCTCCGAAGGGACCTGGCGGCACCTTTCCCCTGGTCCTCCCTCGCTTCCGCAATTATACTGAATCTTTCCATCGCTTCCTCCTCTTCTATATAAACAAAGAACTTATGGACGATTCCTCATGAATCCTCCGTATCGCCTCTCCCAGAAGAGAGGCCAGGCTCAAAACCTTCAACTTTCCGCACTGTTGCTGCTTGCTGTCGAGAGGGATCGTGTTGGTTACGATCATCTCCTCCAGAGCTGACTTGTTGATCCGCTCTACCGCCGATCCTGAAAGGACCGAGTGGGTGCATGCGGCTGAAACCCTCCGTGCCCCTTTTTCTTTCAGCGCCGCGGCCGCCTGGGTGATAGTGCCCGCCGTGTCGACCATGTCGTCGACAATAAGTGCATCGACGTTTTCTACGTCTCCTATGACATTCATCACCTCGCATTCGTTCACCTTTTCACGTCTCTTGTCGACGATGGCGATGGAACATTTGAGCTTTTTTGCAAAAGACCTCGCACGCTCCACGCCCCCGGCGTCAGGGGATACTATAACGAGGTTGGAGACATCGTACTGCTGGCGTATATATTCCAGCAGTACGGGCGCCGCGTAAAGATTATCAACCGGCATATTGAAAAAGCCCTGAATCTGGCCGGCATGGAGGTCCACCGTAAGGACCCTGCTGGTTCCGACCGCGTTGATGAGATCAGCTACCGTCTTTGCGGAAATCGGCACCCTGGGCTGGACTTTTCTGTCCTGCCTGGCATATCCATAATAAGGAATGACCGCCGTGATCCGGCCGGCCGACGCCCTTTTCAACGCATCGACAATGAGAAGCAGTTCCATAATGTTGTCGTTTACCGGCGTGCACGTCGGCTGTATAACAAAAACATCCGAACCCCTTACGTTTTCGTTGACACGGATCAGTGTCTCACCATCGCTGAAGGCCGAGACCGTAGCGTCGGCCACGCCAATGTTCAGGTAAGATGCAACCTCCCCCGCAAGTTGAACGTGCGCGGTCCCGGTAAAAAGTTTCAGGCCTTCTGGCATTATACCCCCTATACCTTCAATAAATAGAAGAAACGGCGAGATGTTCCGCTCTTCCTTCTCTGTTCACCGTAGCGTGGCTGGGGCGGGAGGATTCGAACCTCCACATGGGAGATCCAAAATCTCCTGACTTGCCGTTTGTCGACGCCCCAACAGTAACCAGGATAATCGAATCCGTCATCGCTTCCGGAATCACGTCAGTGTACTCACGACTCTGCACATTCTCTTCCCCATATTCCGTGAGGCTCTCTCCGCATCCTCGGTAGAATCGAATACACCGAACACCGTCGGGCCGCTTCCACTCATGGAGGCTACCGCGGCGCCGTTATCTCTCAGCGTTTTCTTTATCTCCGCAACCACGGGGTATTCCTTAACAACGGCATTTTCCAGGTCGTTAAAGACCATTTCCCTCAGCCGGGCAAAATCCTTCCCGTCCAGAGCTCGACAGAAAAGTTTAATATCAATGCTCTTTTTTGTCAACTCTGCTTCGCAATTCCGGTACGCCCACCCCGAGGAAATCTCCAGGTCCGGCTTCACAAGGAGCACTGGCACGGTAGTTTCGCTCTTCAGCGCCCGCACCCTCTCACCCCGGCCTTCCACCAGAGAAAGATGTCCCTCTATGAAGAAAGGGACATCGGATCCGATCCCGGCGGCAATCCCCATAAGCTGGCCGCTGCCGTACCCCAGTCCCCAGAGGCGGTTCAGGCCGATGAGGGTAGAAGCCGCGTCGCTGCTCCCCCCGCCGAGCCCAGCTGCCAGCGGAATATTTTTCTTGAGCGTTATTTTCGCACCTTTTGGATAGGATGAAACTTTCTTCAGAAGCAGCGCCGCTCTGTAAACGAGGTTATCCGTCGCAGGCACAGCCATACCCGAAATCAACTGTATGTCTTCAGCATGTTCAAAAGAAAGCTCGTCGAACAGACTCACGCACTGCATTGGACTTGCGATATCGTGATAGCCGTCATCTCTTTTCCCCAGGACGGCCAGGAACCAGTTTATCTTGGCGGGTGCGCGGAGTTTCAGCTTCATATCCGCTCTGAACTCTGATCGGACGGCGACTCATCTGTCATCCGTCTTTACTCTCAGCTCCCTGATCTTCTTTTCGATCCTCTCTTTCAGGCCTTTCTCTTTTTCGGGGCCTGCTATCGCCTTTTCCCAGGACCCAACCGCCTTTTCAGGCATGCGGAGCGCGCGATACACGTCGCCCATGTGCTCCATTATCACAGGATCATCCTTGGAAAGACCGGCGGCCTTGATGATCAAATCAAGCGCCTTGGGATATTTCCCCTGCCTGTAATATACCCATCCCAGGCTGTCGAGTATATAGCCGTTGTCAGGTTTGACCTCCAGCGCCCTCTTGACCAGTGACTCCGCCTCGTCGAGATTGATATTCCTGTCCGCAAAGGAGTAACCGAGATAATTCAGGGCGTCTGCATTTTTCGGATTCAGCTCGATGGCCTTCTTCAGTTCAGCGACCATTTCATTGAAGCGGCCGGTCTTATCCATCACTATCGCAAGACTGTAATGCAGTTCGTCGTTGCCTCCGAACAGTGCGATGGCTTTTCTGAGAACCTCTTCCGCTTTCTGAAATTTACTCTCGTGCATGTAAGCGTCCGAGAGATAGAGATACACATCCGGCGTCTCCTTGTCGAAAGTCAGGACCTCTTCATACACAGCTATGGCGTCATCGATTTTATTCTGTCTGGTGTATACGTACGCAAGATTCAGAAAGGCGCTGGCATTTTTGGGATCGAGGGCCGTGATCTTCTTCAATTCCGATGCGGCCTCGTCGAATCTCCCCAGTTCCTCGAGGACCAGAGACTCGTAAAACATGAGAGAGGTATTCCTGGGCTTGACCTTCAGAGCAGTCCTGAACTCAGCCAGTGCACGCTCATAATCCTGCCGATCAAAATAGAGCGTGCCGAGCCTGACGATTACGTCCACATTCTGGGGTTCCTGCTGCCTCAGTGTCTTAAGCTCCTTTATAGCCTTGTCGACCTCCTTCTGTTTTAAGTAAACCTCAGCCAGCCTTTCCCTCGCCTGTTCATTATGTGGGTCATATGCCAATGCCTTCTGATAATTTTCCGACGCCTCACTCCATTTCTCTCTCATCTCGGCTATCACACCCAGTTTGAAATATATGTTGTCGAGGTCCGGGCTGACGTCGAGTGCTTTTTTCAGATACTTTTCCGCGCTGCCATAATCCTTCTTCTCCATATAGACGGACCCGAGATAATCCAGGGCCGCTACATCCGACGGGTCCTTCTTCAGAATTTTTTCCAGGACCCCGACCGCCTCATCGAACTGCCCGTTCCCGTAATAGAGCTTACCGAGGAACAGGGCGGCGGAGCGGTTATCCGGACTTATTTCCAGGACCTTTCTATAGACGCGTATGGCGTCTTCAGCCCTTTTTTCGTTGTAATAGATGTCGCCGAGAAGCATAAGAGCAGGCACATAGTCCGGGTTCTTCTTTGTAACTTCCTCCGCCAGAGGGAGAGCCTCCGACACCTTTCCCGAGCGGTAGAGTACATCGCTTATCTGAGTCATGAGGTAAGGCGAGCCCGGGTCGTATTGCAGAGCTTTTTTGTAATAGTCGACAGCGTCATCCCACTGGTGGCTGATATAAGACCGGTATCCCAGGATATAGTAATAATCCGCCTTGTATGAATGGACGTCCGTCCCTTCTCCGGCCCTCGGCTGCGCAGTCGCACAGGACGTCAAAAGACAGATGAGCGTCGCAACAAAAAAAAACTTCAATTTCACGCTGGTTTTCCCTCTAAATGGCGGTCTGTCAGTGGGGCCCACCAAAAAAATAAGATGCCGATTCCTTCGTCGTTAATTATGACACAAAGATCGAATTTGTACAAACCACGGGGTTCTCCGGGTCTCAGCGGCAATCATCGCGGCCTGCAGGCGGACTCAGGCGTTTCAGAGCAGGATGGCATCCAGGATATTCTTCTGGATGGGCCCATAGGCAGTGACCGAAAAGAGATGTTTTTTGATCAGTCTGTCCGCCAGGTCTTTTACCTGTATGAGGTCAACCCTCTCGACAGCTTTCATGATATCGTCAGGCGAGATGTACCTGCCGAAATATATTTCCTGCCGCGCTATGTTGTTCATCCTGCTGCTGGTTGACTCAAGGCCGAGTATCAGGTTCCCTTTCAGGTGCTTCTTCGCCCTTTCAAGCTCGGTATCCGTAAGAGTGTCTTTAAGGTCCAGCATTTCGCTCACGATGACCTCGGCAACTTCCCTGATCCTGCGTTTGCTCACCCCGGCATAGACTCCCCACAGCCCGGTATCCACGTAAGAGGAGGTAAAGGAATAGTCCGAGTACGCCAGTCCCCTTCTCTCCCGTATCTCCTGGAACAGGCGTGAACTCACCCCTGCTCCGAGGACAGTATTAAGAAGGAAGAAAGCATATCTTGCGTCGCTCGTCTGCGAAAGACCCGGCACCCCCACACAAATATGAGCCTCTGACATGTCCTTCGTATAGACCCGTATGTCCCGCCTGAACCCTGGGGGAGTTCCCTTCTTCGGCTCCGAACCATGTCGAAGTCCTCCGAAACGTTTACCGAGCATCTTCATGAGGTCGCCGGGCACAAAATTACCCGCGCAGGAAATGACAATATCCTTCGTACCGTAATATCTCCTGATATGAGACAATATGTCTTCTCTGGTAAAAGAAGCGACGGTTTCCCTGCGTCCGAGGATAGACTGTCCGAGCCCCTCTTCCCCCCAGACCGTCAGGTTGAAGAGGTCATGGACGTAGTCGTCCGGGGTGTCTTCCACCATCTTTATCTCTTCCTTTACTATCTTCTTCTCCTTCTCCAGTTCGTCCTCCGGGAAGATGGAATTCACAAGGATGTCAGAGAGAAGGTCTATCCCCTTATCGAGATACTCGTCAAGTACTTTTATATAAAACGCCGTATGCTCCCTTGAGGTAAATGCGTTAAGGTCCCCCCCCATCGAATCAATTTCAACTGCGATATCCCTCGTGTCTCTCTTCTTCGTCCCCTTGAAGAACATATGTTCAAGAAAGTGGGAAATGCCGTTCTCTTCGTGGGGTTCGTACCGTGAACCGACCTTGACCCAAACGCCGACAGCGACCGAGCGAACCGTTTTGAAAGGCTCCATCACAACCGGTATTCCATTTTCCAGATATTCTTTTTTGAACATATTCTTTGACTCCTGTCCCGCCGGCCCCGGTACCGATAAACGGACCGTTTCTCCACGGAGCCGGAGCACCGCATCCCCGCATGACACTATGGAAATAAAGAAATTAAAAAGGGGATGTCGAAATCCCCTCAAAAAAAATTGTATTATGTACGGCTTAAACGGCTTTCGAACTGTCCTCTGTCAAGGCTTCTTTTCTGCTGAGCCGGATCCTGCCCATCTTGTCTATCTCGATGACTTTCACCATGACCTCATCGCCTTCGTTGACGACGTCCGTCACCTTAGCCACCCTCTTATCCGCAAGCTGTGAGATATGGACAAGGCCCTCGGTACCCGGGAGTATCTCGACAAAGGCGCCGAAGTCCATTATCCTCTTTACCTTGCCCAGGTATATTTTCCCAAGTTCGGCCTCCGCCGTGATGCCGTTTATGATGTCGATCGCCTTTTGGGCGGCAGCACCGTCAGCAGCGGCGATATTAATGAGACCGCTGTCGTCTATATCGATTTTCACCCCGGTCTGTTCGATAATGCCCCTGATAACCTTTCCGCCCGTGCCGATCACTTCGCGTATCTTCTCCTGCTTTATATGCATGGTATAGATTCGCGGCGCGTGCGTGGAAAGGCTGGAACGCGGCTGCGCGATAGTTTCGGCCATTTTCCCGAGGATAAACAGTCTGCCCTGCCTCGCCTGCTCCAGGGCCTTTTCCATTATCTCTCTTGATATACCGCCTATCTTCGTATCCATCTGGAACGCGCAGATACCGTTTTCCGTCCCGGTAACCTTGAAATCCATATCACCCAGGTGGTCTTCGAGGCCAAGGATGTCAGTGAGCACGACCACCCTGTCCCCTTCCTTGATAAGACCCATAGCGATGCCCGCCACGGGCATCCTAATCGGGACCCCTGCATCCATCAACGCGAGGGTGCCGCCGCAGACCGTTGCCATCGATGAGGAGCCGTTTGATTCCAGGATATCGGAAACAATCCTCACCGTATAGGGGAATGCGTCCTTTGACGGCATCACCGCCTTCAGCGACCTTTCCGCCAGGATGCCGTGGCCTATTTCACGCCTCCCGGGAGACCTCAGCGGTTTTACCTCTCCGACGCTGAAGGGAGGGAAATTATAATGGAGCATGAAGGTCTTGGATGTTT
>JBJKOV010000129.1:0-2497 GCA_046707105.1 Thermodesulfovibrionales bacterium | reverse complement strand
CCGAAGTACCGGACAACTCGTGTATCCATCCCGCCAGTTTTTCTTTGCCTGTCCCGGTCTCTCCCGTTATGAGTACAGGAATGTTGAGAGGGGCAATCATGGGGACTTTATCCACGATAGGCTTCATAGCATTAATGCCGGATGTGACAAAAGGCGGGTTTATCTTCTTAATTTTCATATCGAGAGTGTCGATCTTCTTATGCAGGACTCTGTTCTCGATATATACGTTGATCTCCCTCTTCAGTTTTTCTATGTCGAGCGGTTTTGTAAAATAATCGACGGCACCCTCTTTGAGCGACTCAACAGCGTTATCAATGGTTGCATACGCCGTCATTACAAAGACTATCGGCATAGGCTGGATCGTCTTGAGTTCGCGCAAGAAATCAATTCCGCTGCCGTCAGGCAGCTTTATATCGAGCAGGACAACATCGGGATGTTTCTTGTCGAGGAATTCCCGTGCTCTGTTCAGTGAATGTACCTGATAAACATCATAAGTGTCTTCGAGGGCCATCTGCAGAGATTCGCTGAAGTGGGGCTCGTCATCGATAATAACCAGGTCCGGCTTAAACGCTTTCTTAACCATTTAAGCGAATCCTTGCGCTAGGCATTGAAAATCTGGTCCCTGCTCCCTTATTTAACCGGTATAATAATATCGCCCCGCCGTGCGCCAGGGCGATTTTCTGCACGAGATATAATCCCAGGCCGGTTCCTCTCGATCGGTACGTGGTAAAAGGGGATATCAAATCATTGACATCACACCCCTCAGGATATCCCGCCCCGTTATCTTCATACAGCAGATCAGTGAAGCCATCTTTTCTTGTCGGCTCGTCCATCCGTATGGAAACTTTGTCGGCAACGGCCTGCACGCTGTTTCGGAACAGATTTTCAATAAGAAGCGTGAGATAGAGTTCGTCCGTGTAGATATCAACATCCGGGCAGCCTTCCAGTTTGACGCCGATTCTGTCGGACATTTCCCCTGCAAATATTTTTAACCTTATCCACTGGCAGTTATCAAGGGTAATCTCTCTTCCGTACATCAGGAGGTTGTCTATAAGCTGCTGGGTACGGTTCAATTCCTTTTTTATCAGTACATTGAATCGACTGAGGAAATGTTCATCGGAAATGCGGGCGGGCAATGCCTGGGTAAGGTTGGATATAGTGGCAAGAGGGGTTTTGAGTTCATGGGCGAGAGTGGCAACCATTCGACCGAGAAGGGCAAGTGCCTTCTGCTTTTCAAGTGCCTTCTTAAGCTCCTCATGCTTGTTTTGGAACTGATGCTGCAAGACCAGGGCCCGTCGCCTTTTTTCGGCGTAGACAACGAGGACCGTGAACACTACAATAGTCGCAAATAGGCCGGCCACAAAGTCCTCTGCGTCGGGACCGGCGGCCTCCCTTTTCACGTAGGCATTCCTTACGTATATGTCGATGCTCCTTTTCCCGCGGGCAAAGGACAACAAATATCTGAAGTCATTTTTATCGAGGTTTTTCCCTAGAGAGGGATTGACGGCGATCAATTTAGTCTTCATAACGGAGGAGATGAACTTTTCGAGAAATTCTATTGTCTCGTCTGGCGTCATGTTCGGGACGGAATTCTGAAAATATGAAATAGTGTTTTCAACCTCGGTCTTTACATTAGCCGCTACCTCCCTTTCCTCCACTATGTTGTCCAACCTGGTTGTTGTAAGTGTGATCAATATCCCTGCGAGCAGTGAAATCAGCAGATAACCGACAAATTGTGTAGTCCTGTTTAACAAGGGTCTACTTTCTTTAAGAATATTTGGAACAGGTGAAAATACTTCTCATTGCATTATTTACTGAGTAGATTATATCTGACCGCCCAAAAAGAGATCAAATTAGTTGTTGTCAACACTCCGAACGCACCATAAAGAAAGAACGTCAAATTCTGGAAGTGTTCGGGAGCTTTGAGACTCTGTTCCAGCCGGCAAATGACTGACATGGTCGGGGCGGCATTCTCGACATCTTGAGGGATGAAAGTAACCCCTATCTGAAGGCGTCCCCTTGTTGAATTACAGACTGGCATGCCACCTCTGTGATCGCTTTTTCTTGCGACTTGTTTCGAAACGGCGCTATTTGAGAGTTGTTTGAAAAAAAGAGAAGTCCTCAAGAGCGGCACAATCTTATGACGAACATTGAGTCGCTAAATTCAAAATTGAATGCCACTGCGGCAGAAATTACTTGACGGAAAAGAGGTCGTTACTTAGAAATCAGTCGGTAGATATCTTTGCTCCGAACAGAAGAATGGTACAGTCTTCTCGAACGTGCATGCAATGGATTAGTCGGGATGAGGTCCCTCGACCGAATTTTCTAAGACTTTCCCTGTCACAGCGTCCACACCCACCTCGTGAGTAATTCCATGACCGCGGATATCAAAGGAATAGCGCAGGCCACTTCCACCTTTTTCACGTTCCAGTTCCTCTGAAACGATTTTGCCCGGAAAGACCTTTAGTGCAATATGGCGGGCAGTCGATAGGCTGAT
>JBJKOV010000128.1:0-4829 GCA_046707105.1 Thermodesulfovibrionales bacterium | reverse complement strand
TTTATGGAGAGATAGAACCATTTCTGTCCCCCCTGGGTACGGAGTTCTGCGGGAGATTCAGGGAATACTTCGCTCGTACGGAAGATACGCTGAATAAAAGGCTGCTCGGCGCGGCCCACTTTTACGCTACAAAGTGGGAGTTCGACATCCTGGAGCGGGCGAACCCCGGAGGGTATGAAATGGCGTCGATAAGGCAGGCGCTCGAAAAAAAGCAGGAATATTATTCCGACCTGGAGGGAATGGCAGCTCTCGCTACCCATGAGAAGTACCGCAACTTCATCGACCTGTGCGGCCAGCTCAGGTTCCAGACGAGATGGGCGAACCGCTACCGGATACCGAGGACATCGGTCATAGGTCACTCGCTCTTTGTAGCCGTTTTGTCATATCTCTTCTCCCTCGACATAGGGGCCTGCGAAAAGAGGTCCTTCAATAATTATTTTACCGGCCTCTTTCACGACCTACCGGAGGTCCTGACACGCGATATAATCTCCCCTGTGAAGAGGTCCATCGAGGGTCTGAGCGAACTTATAAAGGAGTATGAGAAGGAACAGATGGAAAAGGAGATATACAGCCTGATCCCGGGCGGATGGCATGACCAGATAAGACTGTTCACGGAAAATGAGTTCGACAGCCTAATCGTGACTGACGGGAAGACCGTCAGGCTTACCAGCGATGACATAAATGCCAAATATAACAGGGATGAGTTCATGCCCCGGGACGGCCAGCTTGTGAAGGCGGCTGACGTCCTGGCTGCGTTCATCGAAGCCTTTGCCGCCATAAAGAACGGAAGCCCGAACCAGGAATTCCAGGAGGCCAAGTCCTCTTTCAGGGTCTCTTACGGAAAGGCTGTCATCGCCGGAATCAACTTCGGGGAGATTTACGCCGATTTCGATTAAACGAAGCTTTTAACCTGAGTTACCAGACTATATCCTGTGAATCGAAGAAATCCCGGGCCTCCCTGTTGCCCAGGCCTGCAGCCTTCTTGTAGTCTATGATGGCCTGCTGGTAGTTTCCCTGGGCCACGCAGACGATCCCCCGATTCAAATAATACGCCCCGTCCCCCCTGGGATCAAGTTCAATCGCCCTGTTGTAATCATCCATGGCCTTCTCGTATTGGTGACTGTACGCAAAAGCCACGCCCCGGCTGTTGTACCCCGCCGCTTCTCCGGGATTCAGCCGTATGGATCTGGTCAGGGCGTCTATCGCTTCCTGGTACTTTCCGGCGATTATAAGATGCTTCCCCGCGGTCAGCCACGAGGCGCTTTCTACAGGGTTCGTTTCCCCGGTCGAAACAGGTCCCGGTTCGGGTGCGCTCCCCTGTTTTTCATTTTTCTGGTTGCTTACGGCAGGCATCGCCGGCCGGGGCGCTTTCGAAGACATCTGCTCCATAACGGCCGACACGACCCTCTTTGGAGACTTTTTCGACAGTGCGGGCAGAGAAAATATTACAACGAAGAAGAGAGCCGTGGTCATCCATGCCACGACACTCTTCTGCAGCCTCGGTGCGTTCAATTTATTTACGCCTTTGACCAGTGCCTGTCCGGCCAGCCATCCGGCTGCGGCCGAGACTATTGCAAGCATGGTACCGCCGATGCCGGAGATACCAAGGAGTCTTACGCACAGAAGTAAAGCCAGAACGCCGAGGACGGGGGGAATATAACCTGGAGGAATATTATCTTCCGGCGGCGATTCCACCTCCGCCGCATCACGAGGCGGAGCGTCTTCCTGTATCTGCGGCTCCTGTGTGCCCGACGCCGGAGGTGCGGCAGGGAGGTTCCTCAGGGAGGTCCCGGCGAGATGAAGCATGAGCTCGTCGTAAGCCTCATTGATCTCCGTGATCCTTTCTCGTGCAGACTTTCGCAGGGCGGTCCTGGGGCTGAGAAGGTCGGGATAGGTGCGGTCGAGAAGGTCTTTGTGCGCAAGTCTTATTTCGGCCTCGGAAGCGCCGGGAGCAAGCCCGAGAACCTTGTAACTGCTATCGATATTTTCCATCACCGCCCTCTATTCGTTTATCCCGGCAAGCAGAATACAACAGCATTGACCCCGATCAATGTCTTCAGTCGGTAAGGCGCCCCGAAGATACCTTTCCGGCGGCGCCGGGCTTGCTGGTGAGACTCATAGCAAAAGTCTATCAGAAACAGAAGGGAAGTCAAACCGGCGGACAAGGCCGGAGATTGAAGATATCGGGCGATTATATTAAACAAGGACTAAAATCTGCCCGACAGAATATGCGGGCACAGCGACTTCACGCAGAAGGAACGAGGACCTTCCCCGTCAGTTCGTCCATAAGAGCCTTGACCGGGACTATCTTATCCACTCTGTAAGCGTTGGTCCCCACAGTATAAAGCGGCTCCTCCTTGTCCGGGTTGTATCCCGCCGAACTGAGCAGGCCGTTGCAGATACAGAAGCAGTTCTCATTACTTTCCTTCGCGGGGCAGCGAGTGAACTTCCCTTCATCATCCTTGAGCAGCACATACCCCTTGTCACACTTGGGCGGACGCAGCTTATTCACGGCTGATTCATACATGGGCGACTGTTTGATGATCCTGAAAGGCAACCCGCAGGGCGACCCCGGTTTGGTAGCGACTATAATATCTTCTTTGCCCGCTCTTATTACTGACTGCTTGTACAGGGGCGACGCGCTGCTTTCTTCGGTGGCAAGGAACCGGGTCCCCATCTGAACCCCGTCGGCGCCCATCCGGAGGAACGTCAGGACGTCTCCATGCGAATATATCCCGCCCGCCACTATTACGGGAAAGTCTCCGTATTTTTTTGCCATGTCTTTTACCGGGGGCAGCAGGTTCTCAAGCCTGTTGGACTCGATGTCCACCTGCTCGGGCTTGAAGCCGAGATGGCCGCCTGCAAGCGGTCCTTCGAGCACCACCGCATCGGGCCGGTATCCGAGCCTCTCCCATTTTCTGCATATGAGATCTAACGCCCTGGCGGAGGATACTATGGGGATGAGGGCCGTGTCTGCGGGCGGCTGAATGGACGGAAGACTGAGAGGCAGTCCGGCTCCGGAAATAATGACATCCGCGCCAGCGTCAAGGGCCCCCCTCACCGAGTCCTCGTAATCTCTCACAAGGGCGACCATTATATTTATCCCGGCGACACCTCCGGTCGACTTCGCGAGAGAGACCTCCTCGTAGGCAGCTTCATAGGTATTCAGCTTTCTCCCTGTCCGTTTCGAAAGGAGCCTGTCCAGGCAGGCGCTGGATACAATGCCCACACCACCCTCCCGGGCGACAGCCTTCGCAAGGGGAGAAAGGGAAACTCCAACACCCATCCCCCCCTGTATGATCGGGACACCTATCCTTTTCCCTTTGATTATCAGGGGCTGCAACTCTGATACGGAATCAGACAAACAAAACCTCTCCTCTAAGATTGCAGGCGTAACATTTAGCAGTAGATCTAACGGACAGAAAGACCCGAGCCGGCTAAGGTTAGCCAAACTTATATATATGATTACCGATCCGTTGGTAATTTATCAAGGAAAAGTTCTGCCCGCTTCGCTTAACCGACGTAATTCATAAATTTTTCTGAATGCCGGAAGGGCATAGTGGTTGAGCGGTTTTATTTGCCCGATACTCATACAGTGTGTCTGATAATAACGAGGGCAAATACCTCGGAGGTCGAAGACCGGGAATGAGCAAAAATACTATGTCCTTCCGCGACCACCATATTTCGTGAATTATCCGGGTTAAATGGCAATTTGGCGGACCTGAAAAATGATTCGTGCCATGGCCGCAAAGACACGGGACAAGGCTTAAGATCTTGTGCGATACGGAGGTGAGTCGTCATGAAAAGCCTTCAATTAACGCCGCATCAGTCTTCGCCCGGTGCCGGTCCGCGGGAGGTGACGAGCGCAATACCCTGTCCCGGCCGCAGGTCATAGAAGAAGGGGGCGGGGAGATGTTCAAGGCGGTATTCCGGAGAAATATCCGAGACGGGGGTCCCGGTCTGGAAGTAGGTCTGGAGGTCTCCGGCTTCGAAATGCTGTTTGCTATAAAGGTCTTTATTCATGATCAGCAGGGATTCCTCCCGGGTATGGCTCGAAGCCTTCCACATCAGCAGGATGTTCGGGTTGTCATAATGAAGTAATTCCGTAGAGGAGTCCTCCTGGAAGATTATGTGGGAGCTCTTGATTTCATTGACCGCTCTTATATAGGAGGTGAGGTCGATGGCCGTTTCTTCCCAGTCTTCGGGCTTCGTCTTCACCACATGCGGTCTTTTCCTGAAACCGAACTCAAACCCCATGGGCATCATTACTCCGCCCGAAAAGTGCGCGGTGTAAAGATAACGCTGTTTGAGACCGTCAACGTTCCCGTTGAGCTCCTCGCTGAGTCTGACGGTGTCGTGGCTTTCCGGGAAACTTATCGAAGGGACGATGTCCCTGGTCAGGACATATTGCTTCATCAGCCAGGGGCTTCCGAAGTCCCACCACTTCGAGCTGTTGAATATATAATCGAACCCGGCACGTGCGGTTTTAATTGTGAGGTCCGGCGGACACCCAAGGGTTTCGGCGAAAAAAAGGATGTCGGAATGTTTTTGTCTTGTCTCGTTTATCAGCCTTTCCCAGAAGCTTCGGGGAAGCTGATATGCTGCGTCACAGCGGAACCCTGTGAACCCGAGTTCCATGAGGAAAGTCACAACACTGAGGCAGAACCGGTAAAGCCCTTCTTTGTCCCGCGTGTTCCTGTGATCGAACTTTGCCAGATCTTTCCATACCACCCTCTTTCCGTTTTCGTCGGCGAAGGGATGGGCTACGCGACCCTTGCCTTCCCATTCAAACCACTCCGGATGGTCCTTAAGTAAATTCGAATCCACGC
>JBJKOV010000127.1:0-5509 GCA_046707105.1 Thermodesulfovibrionales bacterium | reverse complement strand
ATGAGAAGCCGTTGGTCCCCTCTTCGAACTTGCCGAGGAAATAGGCGATGAGCATCTTGTGGGCCTGCTTGTCCAACTCAACCAACTCCACAGGCCGCACCTTGTCATTCCATCTCTGCATGTATGCACCGTCGAAGATCTTGAGGAGTAACGCTTTTCTGATCAACCTGTTCTTCCTATTCCGTAATGATGTTAATAGTTTACTCTAACTAAGCGCCCTAATACATTGATATAACTATATAATCTATGGTGCCGGAGACCGGACTCGAACCGGTACGCCATTTCTGACGAGGGATTTTAAGTCTCAATCGCCTCTTTTTTCAGCATCTTCTAAGCCCTTGATTTTACTGATTATCTCAGTATCTTCGGAGGCTTCCGCCTTCCTCCATGTTGGCAGGAGTTGGCAGGAAATTCGGTAAACCGGAATAGTCCGGTAACAAAAAGGTTACAAAATTATACCAGAAAGGGGACAAACAATGAGCAAGAAAGATAATAGAACGGTAAGGCTTATCCATGACAGGGAAAACGAAGGTCATGTAATCACCAGGGAGGCCGCCGACGTCATATCTCTGAATCTCAGGCTAATTGACTCCATATCGGACGTACTTCAGACCGCGGATGTCAACGAACTCCATAGCGACACAGTGGCGAACCTCATGTATTTTCAGCGGGAGAGACTCGACAAGATCCGCAGCATTCTCAACGCGGGAAAGGTGGAACCATGACAAAGAGATGTTATTGCGGAGACTGTCGGCAGAAAAGCGAACCCCGCGAGGTTAAGCCACACGCTCAGGCCTTCAGGGGCGCTTTGCCTGTGAGCTCTGCGGGTCGTTCAATGTCAGATGGTGGGAATTACCAGATCCGGCGCCTGTAACGCCCGAGAACGCGTCAGAGGGTAAGAGAGAAGAGGAAGAGATACCGGGACAAACCTGAGCTGCTTGAGGTTCGGGAGATCCTCGAAAGGCTCTGTAAAGAGGCGGCAGAGTTTGCAGGCTGGAAGGATGAGACAGAGGAAGCCATAGACAGCGCCCTGGAAGAGTTGAGCGCTTACTTGAAATAACGATCGAACACGGGGGCCTTCCCTCTGTGGGGGTCCCCGGGAGGATGTATCATGAGAAAGGATGAAAGTTTAGTTGATGTCGTGGTTGGCGTCGAGAAGGTTATTCGGGTCATAAAGAAGGCGAAATATCTAGACGAACTCATGCAGGCGAGTGGACGGCCGGCGGTTGCAGAAAAGGCGGTAAAGCAACTTATTCCCTGCTGTACGGTCTCGACCGTTAAAAGCGGGAAAGTGGCAGCGGACCTTGAACCCCACGTGGACGCCTAGATTGCCGCTTTGCGTGCGGAAGCTGGGCATGATTTATCGCTTATGCAGCGGATGCGGGAGGAACGAAGGAAATTCTGCATATGAGACTCGAAACCATGACGGCGGCATCGAATTCCATAAGAAAGGTCTTACTGCAGCGTGGTAAGATAAGCGCATGGGAAAACCTTCGGGGATAGAAAGAAATTCTATCAGGTTCGGTGTGAAGGATAACAATGGGCGACGATCGAGCTCATGGAAGCTCTGGTCCAATCGCAGTGACATCTATATGAGTGCAAGACCTTTAAGAGGAACCGTCAAGCTTAGCCTGCACGAGTCCGGAAACTGGCAGCTATCTTTTACTTCTGAGTTCGTGAGGAAGGTACCAAAACATTTCGAAACAATGCCACGCCATATTTCACTCTGGCAGAAACCCCGTGAGGTTGAGCCTGGAGTTACCGTGGCGTGTCGAATACATATCCCAGTAGCAGAGTTACGGATGCTTGGCGAAGAAGAGGGGAAGAACTCTCGGCACGTCAGGTGGGTCAGCGCACCTGCGGATGACCTCTCTATTCAATTTCTGGTCGTCATAACGGAGAGAACCGCAAGTTTTCAGAAGTGGCCTGGCGAAGTAGACCCAGCACTGCTATTGGTGGGGAAAATCATATTACCAGACGAAAGATCTGTATGGGTCTTGTATCGTGAGCAGCCGGTCAATCCCGACGTGCCAAAACTCATTGACTCCGCGAGGGGTCGTTTGAGGCACGGTGTAACTCTTCAGTATCCAGAAGGTTCCGTAGACTTCACCAAAAAATCACTAAGATTCATCATATTCGCCTCGGATAAATTGGGAGCGGAAGTCTTTATTGAAGGAGCAGTGAATGAGGACTCGAAGGGTCAGCCCACTAAGGAGAGTAAGTAGTCTAAGAAGTATCTCGGCGATAGGCTCTGCAGAGCCAATAAGCGGCGCCCTTACCGCCGCAGCGGCTTCTGCCCCAGCATATCGGCAAGAAAAGAAGGGAAGGCGGAAAAGTTCTCTTGACATATGGTACCACCCGTGGTACCGTAGAAGTATCTCGCGACGGGAGTTAAGTTGAAAAAGAAATGTTTAAGCCTCTTTGAGAACGCAAAAAATAATCCGACGGGACTCCGCTTTTCGGAGTTGCAAAAATTATGCGAATGTGCCGGCATGAGCCTTGATAGGACAAGAGGTTCACATCACATTTATAAACGTGAAAACCCCTCTTTTACTCTTTCTATTCAAGAGATGCAAGACGGAAAAGCAAAACCTTACCAGGTTCGGCAACTGTTGGATTTCATTGAAAATAATAACTTAGACAAGGGGACTGAAAATGCTTAAGTATTCTATAACATTAAAATGGAGCGATGAAGACGGCGGATTTATTGCCATAGTCCCTGAATTGTCGGGGCTGAGCGCCTTTGGCGAAACGCAGGAAGAGGCCGTGGCGGAACTTCAAGTTGCTGCCGAGGCATACCTTGAGAGTTTAAGAGAAGCGGAGGAAACAATCCCGGCACCGGAAAAAATTGTGCCTTTTAGCGGACAAATTCGCGTTAGAATGCCGAGAAGCTTACATGCAAGGCTTTCACAAGCCTCAGAAAACGAGGGGGTTTCTCTAAATACATATATCGTCTCTCTATTATCGGAAGGGCGCGCCCAAAAGCAAAACAGTGACCTTTACTCAAAACTATTGGGTGAACTCCAAGGACAACGCTCTGCCATACTTTCCATAATGTCTGAAACTTTATCGCTGAGTGGGCCCGCTGAAAAAGAAATTGATTCACGGAACTCCGGAAGTCTATCTTATAAGGCCTGGGGGAGCAATTGAAATGATAAGACATGTTTGGTCAATCCTATGCGAACGAGTAACTATAGACAGTGATACAAAACTAGCAAGTTACCTTATATGTATAGAAGGAATAACGGCTAAGTCATTGCCGGCTAGTTTGAATCATATGGCACTGGGAAGTCGTTGGTATAAAGACAGTCAGGTCGACGAAGAATTACAGTTCCAGTTAATGCTTATCTCTCCGTCCGGCGAAGAGAAGACCTTGATCACATCGGACAGACAAATCATACAATCCAATAATCAGCGCATCAATGTACTACTGAATGGCCTGTCTTTTCCAAGTGTTGGTACTTATATTTTCAAGGTAAGGATGAAATCAGGAAATGCAGACACATGGATTGATGTACAAGAAATACCTTTGACGATTTCATTACAACCAGCCCTAGAGAAAAAAGAAGGGGATAATCTAATAAATAAAGTTGAATCGAAACCTGGGAAAGGCAAAAGATCGAAGAGAATAACAGGCGGTAGTGCTGTCTAGGACTATGTGACGGTTTAACAACTTCCCGGTAATAGCCTCCGCAGGGCGATACGGCCGGCACTCCACCGCTCTGGCCCGGCGACCAAAAAGGAGCCCGAAAGGAGAGCGGGAGAGAAAATGCCCAATACAGATATTTTCACCTTGTGGTTGATCCATGGCGCGCTGGTACTGGTGCTCATTATTTGTCTAATTGCACAATTTTGGATGAACTACCGAAGGAAATCTGAAACAGTCTCGGCAAGAGTAGAGCGTGGCCCGGAAAGTATGAATGTCCTTTTCGTAATGTACGGTATTGTCACCCTAGTTTTTTCATTGGCAGTTCAGACGGCAGAATGTGCTCGATACCATAAATCCACGCTCATAATATTTGACTACCTTGTGTGGACATATCTTTTCTTCTGGAATACGCCATTCCGCGGCAAAATATTTAGTATTTACATTCGAATGAAGAGAGAATAACTTTACACTTGGCAGGGGAGAGTATTTAACGCAAAGAATATTTATCACTCGGCGATAGGCTCTGCAGGGCAGACACGGCCGGCACTCCGCCGGCCTTCACCGTAGACTTTCTGGAGAGACCACAAAGGAGAGTGGTAATGGAAGAGAAAAAAAGAGATCCTGAGTTTTATTACTGGCAAACGATCAACTGGTATCGATGGGAATTTCTCAGGCGAAGTGCAGAGTATAAGCAGTTTTACAAAAAAGCCAAAAAAGATCTGCTCGCACCCTTAAAGCATTTACTCTTCGAAATTAAGAAACGCGGCCTGAAGTGGAGCGCTGTCCGGGCTGGGATCGCATCAAAAGATATAGTTGACCTTAAAAAAGAACTCCTCAAGAAATATGCTGCGTTTGATAAAGAGGCTCATGAGGCCTTCGGTCTTCACTGGTATCTCGCGGATAAATATTACTCGCTCCTCGACATGCGCGAGCCCGCAAATTTTCTGAATCCGAAAAAATCATTGAAGCACCGGGAACATATTATTTTTGCAGACTACCAGAAATACAGTGCTTACTATAGGGATTTTCGCTTTCTACCCGCAATAATGCAGATAACAGAATACCCGACCTATCGCAATTTTGAGACAATGAAAAATGAGGGGTTCGTCTTCATTGCTCTGAATACGTGGGGTGAGCCACTGAGGGAAGAGGACTGGATTACATGTCGGGGGATTGTTAAGAAGGCCTTACAGGGAGCGATACAACAGCCAGGAGTAACGAATCCCTTTTTATATGGGCCCTCTTCTGATCCTATCGGAATAAAGACACTTAAAGAACAAGCTGACAAGCTGGGAGAAAGCTTTAAACTTCCACAGGGAAACCGAAGACCACTTGAAAAAGGTTACAGAAACGGTTACAGTCAGTAAATTCATAGCATCGAGGAAGGCCTTGAAAACTTATAACCCCTTGAAATCATATGGTGCCGGAGACCGGACTCGAACCGGTACGCCATTTCTGACGAGGGATTTTAAGTCCCTTTTTTGCGATTTTCACAATTCATCACGCCAAATAACAGAAGTCCACCAAAAGGCTTAAATACGCCATTTCGGAGACCTCACTTTTCTCTTTACTCTTCACAGGAAATAACGTAAAATAACTGTAACGGGTAGCTATAGGGTAGCTAAGATCAATCGAGGGAATGGAGTTTATGACGATTTTATTTCCCATAGGTTCACTGAGGATAACACAGAAAGGGGGACAAGGTGTATAGGAAGAAAACTCGATATCAGGGTGTCTATGAACGGCAATCTGAAAACCGGATACACAAGGGGAAGCCGGATACTTGCTTTGACATATCCTTTAAGCTGAACGGCCGCAAGTTATGGGAAAAAGTCGGCTGGGCGTCCGAAGGTTATTCCC
>JBJKOV010000126.1:0-2111 GCA_046707105.1 Thermodesulfovibrionales bacterium | reverse complement strand
CACTACAGTTCCGTTATGACATAAAGTGACCTTATGGTTGCGATCGGCTTCTGCATGTTCACGCCGCCTTGAAGTCCGCCCACGGCCGCGCCTTGGACTGCACCTCACTCACCGTCATCAGGTCGGGCATGGTCGACTTGCTGTCTGATTCGCGGCCGGCTTTCATCCTGGCTACCCGGTGGTACCACCTGGATGTCGCCTGATGCTTTCGCCTCCATTTCGACCAGCGCAGATGGAATGCCTTCTGTTCGTCATCCATGTCTGAAATTGCTATTGCCGCAAGGCGGAGTGCCTCGTTCCTTGATAGTTTTATAAAGCCGATCTCATCGGGAATCTCCTGGTCGGCATGCGCAGGCACCCGGGAATCGCCGATCGGTATCATAAAATCGTCGCTGCCGTATCCAGCCTCTGTCCCTGGTCGATATGATGAGTTAGCAGGCACCGTGACAGGCCGTTCTCCCGCTGGTGACTCCTGAATTTCTTCTTCTCCTTTCCTGATCATTTCAAGACGCTGCAAGATCATGTTCGCCCTGAGCATCGCAACTCCGGAAAGAGCAGTATGATGATTCACGCTCTCCCATTTCCTGAACTGGTTCTCATCCCAGCCGATCGGCCCTTTCCCGGTTTCATTCGCCTCTTCGGCTCCCCAGCGCCTCCCTGCCATGAGGACAAGGCTGCTCAAGGTCGGAGCGATTGGCGACTTCGGCGGGACGTAGCACAGGCAGAACGTTATCACCTCTTCTTTTATGCGATCCTGCCCGGTTTGACCTCCGGTTTTCCCTGGAGTCATGCCGGTCAGGGATCCCGTCTGCCGCTGAATGGCACCCTTTTCGGCTCTGGCTGATTCTGCCAGGATTTCCCTCTCTTCCGCCGGCGGTCGCCTTAGCAGCAGGTAGTGGTCTTTCGGGAGTATTCCTATCATTGCCCAGTCGTAATATCGCGGTCCCTTTGCACCGGGGCCTGCGGGCCGGGACTCGAAGAGGGCATGATCGAGTTCAGGCAGCTCATCAACCCTTCTCCGCTTCCCGTCGCAGCATTTCACCCTGTGGTTTCGCGGTACGAAGTAGGCGTAAGCCTCGCTGTTCCGCTCATGGTCCTTGAGCAAATCTGCGTATCGCCCGTAAACTTCGTCGCCGCCGCCGTAGGAAATATTGACACCGAGACCGCGGACGCGGCGAAGTTGCTTCAGTGCCATTTTCGGCTTGGAGGCGAACTTCATCTTCCCCGGTACCCCTGCCGCTTTCCTCCGGGCCGTTCCCGTCGCTCCGCGTCCAGTAAACCAGTCTTTCTCAGGAAGGAAAAGATCGGCAGCCGCCCATGTTCTCATTGATTTTCCCGTGAGGCTGGCCATTACCCAGGTCGCACAATTTGCCACCTTTCCGACGCAGCCAGCGTGCTGATAGCCGACGCCGCATGTCTTCTTTCCCCTCTTGACGTCGGCGGTCTCGTCGAAAATGATCCCGACACCCAGCGGATCATTTTCTGTGTCTTTCTCTGCTAGCTTCCCGCCCTTCACGGCAAGGAACCGCCACACGGCATCCGAAGACCATTTATTCTCGCCGATCAGCGACTGGACCGGGCCAGGAGTCTCATACCCCAGATATTCGGCGATCTCCCACGCCGACTTGCCCGGGAGGTACGGATTGCAAAGGGCGTCGATATAGCCCTCTGCTTTTTTCCTGGTTCGTTCCTGGGCGAAGATGCCAGACAATTCTGAGCCGATTTCCTGGTCTACGCTGTTGCAGACTAGCTTGAGTGCATGTAGACTGATGAACGCGGTTGTTTCTTTTTCTTTTTGCACAAATTAGACACTAGAAACAACCGCCTTTCTATTTCTTCTGAATCGAAGAATTTCGATTAATTCGCATCCGTGCGACGGGCACACGTTCCGTAGCGGGATGACAGACGGCACTCCCGTCCAGCCTCAGGCTTCTCACGTCGCTTCGTCACTGTTTGCTAGATACTGACTACTTTCCGACATACCGGAACTGTAGTGTTACATCGGCATAGTTACGGCGATAGGCGCGATCTGCGAGCCACCCAGTCGGCACCTTAAAAAAAATTGTTCCAATTCCTCTGCGCGGAAGCTGAGTGCGGGCGCGTTCAAGCGT
>JBJKOV010000125.1:0-4894 GCA_046707105.1 Thermodesulfovibrionales bacterium | reverse complement strand
GTCAAATGGAAAACAGCAGACGATGTCTGGATTTTCTGGCAGGCCTGTCTCCGGATATTCACGTCAGCATCATGTCTCAGTATTCTCCTCAATATAGGGCGGGTACTTACCCGGAGATAAACAGGACCCTGACAGATGACGAATATGATGAGATCGTCTGCTATGCGCTTGAGCTCGGCCTGGAAAACGCCTTTATACAAAAACTCGAAAGCCAGTCCCATTACCTTCCTGATTTTGATCGGAAGCGGCCTTTCAACTCGACATGACCAGCCTTATTCATAAACCATGCGATGCCTGACAGGTACGCTGATGAATTATTAACCCGGCAATCAAATAGTTGAATTTTGTCATTCCGGCTTGTCCGGAATCTTTCTTTGTTCTTACGATATTACGCCTTCCGATCCCCGACAAGCGAGGATGACGGCTTACGGTATTATGTTGCCGGGTTAATAGTTGACTAGTTCGGCTGTCTTCTTGTTAAATTCTCTTTATACTCTGCATCACAGGGCCAACGCTCCGGACCGTTTCCTCTTCCCATTGACAGCTCATGGCTTGTAGTACATGAGTTGTCGGGCGTAAGGGGAAACTGCATTTACCAATGTTCTCTGTTCCTCTACAGACATGGCCTTGAAGGATGTGGCAAGCCTGACATTCTCTTTCAGTTGTTCAATGTTGTCGCAACCGATGACCGCAGTGGTTATGGGCTGGGTAAGCGCGTACCTGTAAAAAGGCTCAAGTGACGTAAACCCTGGCAGCCTGGTCGCAAGGCCCCGGAGGTAAACCTTCATCCCGATGATACCCATTCCCTTGTCTACGGCAACGGGTATCACTTCCTCTATAAAGCTTTTGTAGGCCGGTTCCGCCGGATTTACGGGAATGAGCACGGTATCGAAATGAAACCGTTCAATGCACCTGAGGAGAATGGCCGGATCGTGGTGTCCCGTGACACCGAGGAATCTCACCAAACCTTTTTCCCTTGCCTCCTGGAATGCCTCGAGCGCTCCCCTGGGACCGAATATCTCTTCCACATCCTCCCCGGTTCTCACATCGTGTACCTGCCAGAGGTCCAGATGGTCCGTCTTCATGTTCTCCAGCGTCTCGCGCAGGTGTTGAAGGGCACTCTTCCTGTCTCTTGCATGTGATTTGCTCGCAAGGAAGATGTCCTTTCTCCTCTCCCTGAGAGCCTTGCCGTAATAGGACTCGCTTCCGGAATACGCCCTGGCTGATTCGAGGTACGTAATGCCGAGGTCCATGACAGTGTTGATCAACTCATATGCCTGTTTGTCATAACCATACGTCCTCAGAATCCCCTCGCCTCCAAGGCCGAGAATGGTGACGTCTACGCCTGTTTTGCCAAGCCTCCTCTTCGAAATGCCCATGGGTACATTATAGCAGGGCTGACAGAGCGGGTTTTATTTTACAAGTCAATTATTCGGACTTGGCATAACACGCAATTTTCCCCTGGAATTATCCGGGTTCCCGGTTTTAAACACCGGAATAACGTGATATCATTAAAAATATGTCCGACTCGAAGAATATTCTCAGTGCCGACATCGGCGGCACGCACAGCCGTTTTGCCCATTTTACCGCCGGCCCCGGCGGCGAACTCACGCTGGTCGGGGTCAAATGGCTGAAAACGACCGAGGCCCGGTCGTTCGGCAAACTTCTCGAAAACCTGAAAGAGAGCGGGACCTCTCTCAGGCCTGAAGAGGCCGACATAGTCGTAATAGCCATAGCCGGACCGATCGAGGGCGGGGTGAAATGTTCCCCGCCGTTCATATCCTGGAGTATAGACATCTCGAACGCGAGGGAAGAGTACGGCTTCAGGAATTCGGCGCTGATCAACGACTTTGTGGCCCAGGCCTATGCCTGCCGGACCCCGGCGGGCGAAGCCGCGGAGGTGGTACTTTCGGGGGAAGCGGCCCCAGAAGCTGCGGTCGGTGTGATAGGCGCCGGTACCGGGCTCGGCAAGTCTGTCCTCATGCATGACGGGAAGGGAGGCTACATCGCTATGCCTTCAGAGGGGGGGCACGCGAATTTCCCCTTTGTTTCGCAGCAGGAGTGTCAATTCCAGGAGTTCCTCCTCAGGGAACGGGGAGACAAGTATATCACCGGCAACATCGTGGTTTCGGGCAGGGGGCTTAGTTATGTCCATCAGTTCCTGAATGGAGAGAGGTTGAAGCCTGAAGAGGTGGCGGGGGTGATATCCGAGCATCCCGAGACGCTCGGATGGATGGCCAGGTTCTATGCACGGGCCTGCCGCAACTTCGTACTGGAGACCCTCGCCCTCGGCGGGCTTTATATCGCCGGAGGGGTGGCGGCCAACATACCTGAGCTTGTCACCAGCAAGGATTTCGAGATAGAATTCAGGAGTTCCGACACGCTTGCGCACCTGCTGAACAAGGTGCCGGTATTTCTTGTGAAGGATGAAAACAGCGGTCTCTGGGGGGGGGCGTTTTTTGGCCGGCAGATGTTGAAGAATGGATGACGTATCCAGCGATGCCGGGAGCAAAAAGCATTTTACCGCAGAGACGCAGAGTTCGCAGAGAGGTTTAATTATATATTTCTGCTGAGAGGGCAGAAATATATAAACTGCCATGAAGAGAGCTTTTTTGTTTTCCGGCCTCTCACCGAAAAACAAAATTCACTTAACCTCTGCGAACTCTGCGTCTCTGCGGTGAATTATTACGGTTTTCCATGTTATAAGGTCTATGACCAAGAAAAACACTGACAGGCTGTTAATAATCCTCCTGCTCGTCGGGGCGGTCCTGCTCTTCCAGTTTCTGCACTTGGGAGATTATTTCAGCATCGCCTATATCAAGGCTTCCAGGGAGAGGTTTGAGGCCCTCTACGCTGTTCACCGGTTTTCCGTGATCGCCGCCTTCATGGCGGTTTATGTCCTGGTCACTTCCCTTTCGCTGCCCGGTGCCGCGGTGCTTACTCTCGCGGGGGGGGCTCTCTTCGGCCTATGGGGCGGAACAGTCATCGTCTCTTTTGCGAGCAGCATCGGCGCCACCCTGGCCTGCCTTGTCGCGCGGTTCGTCCTGAGGGACTGGGTGCAGCGCAGATTCGCCGAAAAACTGAAACGGGTGAACGAGGGGATCGAGAGGGAAGGCGCCTTTTATCTTTTCACCCTCAGGCTGGTCCCTGTTTTCCCCTTCTGGCTCATAAACATGGTGATGGGCCTTACGAGTATGCCCCTGCGCACCTTCTACTGGGTCTCGCAGCTCGGTATGATCCCGGGTACGATCGTGTATGTGAACGCGGGGAAGGAATTGGGAAGGATCGACTCCCTTTCAGGAATCTTTTCGCCAGGGTTGATCATATCTTTTGCGCTCCTGGGTGTATTCCCAATTGCGGCCAAGAAAACGCTCGCATTCTATAAATCGAAAAAAAAGAAGGCATCATGATATCATTAACCGGCAACAAAGTGAACACGCAGAAGGATTCCGGGCAAGCCGAAATGACAAAATGAGAAACACACTTGCCGGGGTTTCCGAGAAAGAGGCGGGATGGCCGATTATGATTTTGATATAGGAATACTCGGTGGCGGGGCGGCCGGCCTCACTGTGGCGGCCGGTGCCGCACAATTCGGGGCCAGGACTTTGCTCATCGAAAAATGGAAAAGGCTGGGCGGCGACTGCCTGCATTTCGGCTGCGTCCCGAGCAAGACCCTCATCAGGACCGCCCGCGTGTACCACCTGGTGAAAAATGCTGAAAAGTTCGGCCTTCCTTCCGTCGATCAGAAGCCCGTTGATTACAGAGAAGTTGCGAAAAGGATACAGTATGTCATCGGTCTTATACAGAAGCATGATTCGGAAGAGCGTTTCTGCAGCCTTGGGGTTAAGGTCGAATTCGGCGACGGCTGTTTCGTCGATGAGCATTCCGTAAGGGTAAACGGCAAGACCTGGTCGGCAAAGAATTGGGTCATCTCGTCCGGATCTTCTCCTTCGGTCCCTCCGATAGAGGGTCTCGACAAGACTCCCTACCTCACAAACAAGGAGATATTTTCGCTCGACGACCTGCCGAAATCCATGATCACCATCGGCGCCGGTCCGATCGCGATAGAGATGGCGCAGGCATTCAGCAGGCTGGGCACTAAGGTCACACTGATCGAGCGCGGCGACCAGATCCTCAACAAGGAGGACAGGGACATGGCCGAACGGATCATGAATGTCCTTGCAGGAGAAGGGATGTCTTTCCACCTCGATGCAACGACTCTCAAGACGCGGGATCTCGGCAGTCAAAAGGAAGTTGTAATCAGAAACGGCGAAGGCAAGGTGCTTAGCCTGAAGGCCGAGGCCATACTGGTGGCGACCGGGAGAAGGCCCAACATTGAACATTTCGGATTGAAGGATATTTCAGTGGAGTGCGACAGACATGGATTGAAGGTCGACAGCCGCCTGAGGACCAACCACAAACATATTTACGGCGCAGGAGACGTCACGGGGAAATATCTCTTTACCCATGCCGCCGGCTACGAGGGAAGTGTCGTGCTGAGCAATGCCATCCTCCGCCTGCCGAGAAAGACGGATTATACAAATTTTCCCTGGTGCACTTTTACGGACCCTGAACTTGCAAGCATAGGCATGAACGAGCAGGCGGCGAAGGCTGCCGGCACCGAATACTCGGTCTGGACGGAGGAATTCAGGTCCAATGACAGGAGCCTTGCTGAAGGCGAGGAGGTCGGAAAGATAAAACTCCTCCTCGACGGAAAAGAGAAGCCCCTGGGCGTTCAGATTCTCGGCCCTCATGCGGGGGAGCTGATTGGAGAGTGGATCGCGATGATGGGCGGCAGGATCAGTCTTTCAACTCTTGCCTCGGCAGTTCATCCCTACCCCACACTCGGGGAGATCAACAAGAAGGTCGTCGGGAATTTCTTCTCGGAGAAGAT
>JBJKOV010000124.1:0-3651 GCA_046707105.1 Thermodesulfovibrionales bacterium | reverse complement strand
ATGTTCTCCGGCAGCCTTTCCCAATATAAGAAGACACCGGCCGGAAAAGCTATAAGGGCCTGCATCATCGAGATTTCGGAATACCTGGAATGTTCGCTTGTAAAAGGAAAGAACGACTCCTGCATGGACGATTACGCAGCCAAGGAGTCGGCCAGGAAGGAACATACAAAGAAGGCGATCGATCTGGAGTAACATGGATGCCGGCTGCTGAAACAGCAATCGGGAGATGCGGCGAAAGGTGTAATTTTTCGCCGCATCCGCCTCAGATACGTTCGATGGTCTTAATGAGTGCCTCGGCTTTTTTTATGCTTTCGTAATACTCACGTTCCGGATCGGAATCGGCCACAATCCCTGCCCCGGCCTGGATATAAGCCCTGCCCTCCTTTATCAGGAACGTTCTTATGATGATATTGAGGTCCATGCTGCCGTTGAACCCTATATATCCTACAGATCCCGTATATGCCCCCCGCCGGAACGGTTCAAGTTCATCGATGATCTCCATGCACCTGACCTTTGGAACGCCCGTGATCGTCCCCCCCGGGAAAGTCGCCCTTATCACATCAAAACAATCCTTTCCTTCTGCGAGAACTCCCCTGACGTTCGAGACGATATGGATAACGTGGGAGTATTCCTCTGTAATCATAAGTTCGTCCACAGCTATCGTACGGTAGTCCGCAACTCTCCCAAGATCGTTTCTTTCGAGGTCGATAAGCATTATGTGCTCCGCTCTTTCCTTTTCATTCAGGAGAAGTTCGGCACGCATCATTTCGTCTTCCCTTAGATTGCCGCCCCTGGGCCTTGTGCCCGCAATCGGCCTCGTATCGACTACCCGGCCGTTGACTCTTACCAGTCTTTCCGGAGAAGAACTTGCTATCTGATAGTGACCGAAATCGACGAAACATGAGAATGGCGAGGGATTTATCTCCCTGAGGATGCGGTACAAATCCCAGGGGTCTCTGTCGCGGATGTCTGCAGAAACACGGAGAGACTGGTTTGCCTGGAATATATCGCCGGAGGCAATATATTCCTTCGCTTTCTTCACCATTTCGATGTACCGGTCCGTGCCGGTATCATGGGTAATGACCACCCGCGAACCTCCGGTCTCGCCTCGCGGCAGCGGTACCGCCGCGGAAGACGAAGGCCTGCCCCCGACAATCCTTTCATATATATCGTCCGCCGCCTCGTCCGCCTTCCTTACGAGAGCTTCCGGAGCATTACTGTCCCCGCAATATCCCAGACCCCTCTCCCGCGCCCCCGGGCAGACGATGACCCAGCATTTCTTTTTCACATGATCGAAGGCCACGACCCTGTCAAACATAAAAAAATGAGCATCAGGCAGATGGAGGTCGTCGACGGAATTATGGGGAAGTTTTTCGAGATACCGTGCAAAGTCATAGCTCAGCATCCCGGCCGCCCCCCCCTGAAAAGGGGGCAGGCCGGCAATCGGCTTCTGCCTGCAGCCGGCAACGAGCTCTCTCAATCTCTCGATGGGGTGTCTGCAGGACAGACCCTTTCTGCCGCCCAAATCCGTTTCGATCAACCCGTCTTTCACGGTAAAGACAATGTACGGATCAATGCCGATGAACGAATATCGCGCAATATTTTCCGGTCCCTTGACGCTCTCGAAAAGGAGGCTGTTCGGCGCCCTGAGGCGGCTGTACATGATATAGGGGCTTTCAAAAGGTATTTCCCTGAATACGGGGAAAAATCCCTCTTCGGCGGCAATCATGCCAGGGGTGGTCTCGCGGGAAGTCATCTGAGAAATCCGGTTTCAGCCAGCTGCAATCTCTCTCTTTATACGTTCTATCGCCTTCAACGGATCGCCCTGATTGAGAATGGCCCTTCCCATCACGAGATAATCCGCTCCTCGACAGATCGCCTCTTTGGGGGTCATTGTGCGCATCTGGTCATCAGGCAGGGTCCAGGACGGCCTGATGCCAGGGGTAACAATGAGGAACCCATTTCCGCAGTGGCCCCTGATGACCTCTGCCTCCCTTCCGGAAGCAACGACCCCGTCGAGGCCGGCCTTCAGGGCCAGCCCGGAAAGATGTCTGACGTGGGTTCTGAGGCTGTGCTGGACCCCGATTTCATCCTTCAGGACGTTGCTCGAAATACTGGTGAGAACAGTCACCGCGAGTATCCTCGGCCTGCTCAGGTTCTCTTTCAGACATACGTTCACCACCTCGTCGCTGCACTTTTTCATCATGTCCAGACCACCGGAGGCATGCACATTGAACATGAAAACGCCAAGCCTCGCAACAGCGACGCCAGCCCGGGAGACGGTATTGGGTATGTCGTGGAATTTCAGGTCGAGGAAGACCCTCTTGCCGCGCTGGTGGATCTCCCTTAATATGGAAGGCCCCGCCACAGTAAATAGTTCAAGTCCAACTTTAAATATATCGATATAATCCTTGAATTTATCTACAATTTCCAAGGCATAACCGTATTCAGGAACATCGAGCGCAAGAATTATCCTGTCGTTCGTCTTATCCTCCTGCTTCACTCCGCCACCCTACGGACTGCCTTCTGTTCCTTACGGATATGCCGATCAAAAACTATCTGTGACCAGGTTTCCATCCGGTCATAGACCGCAATGATCCCTCTTTCGTCCATCCACTGTCCGGTCATTTTGTCGACTTCTCTTATTGCATACTCATCGGATTCTACTTCCAGAACGTACAAAAGCCCCAAATGGACTTTGCTTACGCTCGAACTTTCGTCGTTTATCACGCCTTTGAAGGCAAGAGTCCCGGCGCCTCCAAGCAGGATTTCTTCGTTGAGCTCCCTGTACAGACCCTTAATAACTATATTAGAATCTCCATTATCCGGCAAGGAAGGGTTGATATGCCCGCCGATTCCGAGAGAATACTTGTTATGCAGTCTTTTTTCGGTCTGTTTCGAAGTTCTTTTAAGAAGAAGAAAATTATTGCGACAACGAATGATGACATAGGGAATAACCTGTTTAAGGTCAAAATCATATTCCGCATCCCGCCGCTGAACAAACATATGGTCCATCAATATCTGCTCAAAAATAACTTCGAGGTTATCCGTCACCAGACCGTCCCTGCCCTGCAGGAATGACTCCACCAATTCTCTTCTGACAACCAATACCTGTTCCGACATTAACCTCTCAGCCCCTCTTCATGTTAGTGCACCGAACTGTGAAACAGGAGCGCTAATCGCCCTCCTTTTCCTGAATTAATGAAACTGCAAGGTAAAATAATGCTGACATTTATTATACACGACATTGCAGCGGCGTATCGAGTCGGGCCGGCCGTTCCAACAGCCGCTCTTATGAACCTGAAAACGGCGGTTAACACATATAAGCACGGATAAAGACAGGTATTTTCATCTGGACAGACCCTCAGCTGTTGGTTAAGTTATGAAAAGGTCTTAAAAGTTCTTGAAATCAGCGCCCATCCGTGTTGATCCGTGGTCAAAATGCTTTTTTAGGATGACTTATATTGGCCGGCGACGCTCTTTTTTTGAAATAAAAAGGGCGGCCTTCACGGGACCGCCCTTTTTATCTGTGCAGGATCCGTCGGGTTCTACGCGGCCACTCCCTTTTCGAGTTCCTTGAGCCAGCGCAGCCTTGACCCGTTGACCGTAGAGACATTTATATCTTCGTTAAACTTTTCGACATCCACGTCG
>JBJKOV010000123.1:0-3777 GCA_046707105.1 Thermodesulfovibrionales bacterium | reverse complement strand
AATTGTCTTCTGACTGACGCCGAGATTCCTCAGTATTTTAAAGGAATCGCGGAGAGTTATCCCGCTTCCGGCCAGCAATCCATCTTTGTCATAAACGGGTGCCCCCTTCTTCCGGCTCCCCTTGACGGAGTCGGAGACGAGTATTATCCTGTCGTGCCTCTTGCAGCCGAATATCAAACGAATGGTCTCTGGATGAAGGTGAAACCCGTCGGCAATGACTTCTGCGTAGAGGTCCTCGTCCACAAGGCCGAGGCCCGCGATGCCAGGTTCCCTGTGGTGGAAAGGTCTCATGGCATTAAAAAGATGAGTGACACCGGAAGCGCCCGCCTTCTTGCCGTCAAGCGCCTGGCGATAGGTCGCGTCGGAATGACCCATGTTCACCCTGAAGCCGGCTTCCACACATTTTTCTATCACCCGCAGCGCGCCCGGCATCTCCGGCGCAATCGTAATTATCCTTATCATCTTCTCATAGCCTTCGGTCAATCTTTTCAGAAAGGCCGTCGAAGGTTTTGCAATGGAACCCTTGTCCTGGGCTCCGCAGCGTGACGGGTTCAGGAAGGGCCCCTCAAGGTGCACCCCGAGAATGGCCGCTGACCCCGCGGCACGGTCTATCTCCATCGCCTTCTTTACAGTCTCCATATTCCGCCGCATCTGGTCAGTGGTCCCCGAATAGATTGTGGGAAGGATCGCCGTTGTACCGGCCCTGTCGTGCAGTTCGGCCAATTTCAGGATATGCCGGGGATCAGCCGTCTTGGTGTCGTACCCGCCGGCCCCGTGCGTATGGAGGTCAACAAAGCCTTCCTCCTTCAAAGCATCTTCCCCCGCCGTGTGAAAAAGTCACTCAGCGCAACCCTGATCACAGCGCCCCGCGACCACTTTCTGCCTGTCTCTTTCTCCAGTTCCTCAGCCGCTTCCTTGAGGGCGTCTATGACCTCTTCTTCCAGATAGACGGAAGTCTTTACCAGTTTTTCCTCTTCATGTGCCATCATCCACTCCGTTTTTTGGTTTATATGATACCACTATTAACGGACTCAAAATAGCAACAACGTTGCGGTTATTCCTGTGCCGAGTCGGGCGGGAATCCGGAGCAGAGATTAGTGTCACCAACTGTCCAGGGCACTGGCGTATCGGTTGCGGGGTGGGTAATTTTTTTACCACCCGGATCTTGTGAGTATCCGGGGAGAAACCAATCAAGATGTACGAATAAGCGTCATTCTGCAACTGTCGCAGCAGAATGACGCTTATTCGTAACCCGGCTGCTTTGACAAAGTATGACACTCCAGATAACAAGGAAGATGCCGAGATTTTTGCCGGCTTCTTCATCATGACCTTCTCGGCGCATGTTAGAGAGCATAACTTATCAGGCAGACTGGCTGCTCCCAAATATTTCCGACGCTCTCAGTGCCTGTTACAAACACCTGTGATAGACAATGAGCGACTGAAGATTACGATCGTAAATCGACGAGTAACGACTCGGTATTTTCTTGTTACACCCCCCTCCGATCTTCTGATATAGACGGACATCACTTCCTATGGTATTTTGATGTTACAAGGAGTTATAGCTCTATCTTCTCAACGGATGTATAACCAGAAGGAGGACCAATCATGAAAGGAAAGACAGCAATTCTCGGGATAGTCACAATCCTGATCTTTTTGACAGGCACAGCCTGGGCCGGCATGGCAGTACCCGTATCGCCCGGAGGAGGGACGGAGCTGACGGCTCAGAGCTGTCCGACCTTCAGCTGGTCTGCCTCGGATGGGGCACAGTCATACAGGGTCGAGGTCTACGAGCAGGTGACGAGTGACATCATGGACCGTAATACCACGCGAGGGATAGGCAATCCGGTGGTTAAGAAGGAGATACCTGCCCCTGCTCTTTCGTGGACACCTTCAACTGGTGAGTGCCTCAGCCGGGGGATGAGATACGTATGGTATGTAGAGGGAGTGGATGCAAAGGGGGAGGGGCAGTGGTCAGGGGGACAGGGTTTTCAGGTGGAGGCTGCAGCCCTGAGTGCTGATCAGAAGGAGGCGGTGCAGGAGGTGGTGAAGGGGTATCTGTCAGGGGAGAGTTCAGGCAGCGGAGTGACAACAAATACCTCAAAGCAGGCCATTACGCCAAGCGCAATAACTCCGAGCTATTTGGAGGGCACCACCAACAGCTTCTTTGGTAACGGCGCAGGGGCCAGTATTACGACCGGTGGTGCTGATACATTCATCGGCGCCTATGCCGGTTACAAAAACACCACAGGGTACCAGAACAGCTTCCTTGGCGGCTCTGCCGGCGAGTTTAACACCACGGGTTACAACAACAGCTTCATTGGCCTTCAAGCCGGCCTCTCAAACACCACGGGTAGCGCCAACAGCTTCCTTGGCGCCTATGCCGGCAACCAAAACACCACGGGTAGCACAAACAGCTTCTTTGGCGCCTCTGCCGGCGAGCTTAACACCACAGGGTACCAGAACAGCTTCCTTGGCTATGAGGCCGGCTTCCACAACACGGGTAACTACAACACGTTCCTCGGCTATGAGGCCGGCAACCAAAACACCACGGGTAGCACAAACAGCTTCCTTGGCAATCTGGCAGGCTACTCAAACACCACGGGTAATTACAACACATTACTTGGCTATGCGGCCGGCGACCAAAACACCGCGGGGAATGCGAACGTTTTCCTCGGATACTTTGCAGGTTATAGTGAGACCGGCTCTAACAAGCTATACATAGACGACTGCTATACCGGTGGAAATTGTACGCAGCCCCTTATAGAGGGTGATTTTGCTGCCCGCACTCTCCAGATCGACGGCAGCCTCACGATAGTCTCAATTGCCACGCCTTCTGATATCCGGTTCAAAAAGGACATTCATACACTTAAGTCGTCCCTTGAGAAGGTGCTTAAGCTCAGAGGGGTAACCTATGAGTGGGATAAGGATAAGGTCCACGGGGCCGGCTATAAGGACGGTAAACAGATAGGGTTAATTGCGCAGGAGGTGGAGAAGGTGCTTCCCGAACTTGTCCATACGGACAGCGATGGCTATAAGTCACTTTCTTATGACAAACTCGGCCCTGTGCTTATCGAGGCGATGAAGGAACAGCAGAAGGAGATAGAGGAGAAAGACGCCCGGATTGCAAAACTGGAGGAGGCGGTTGAGGAGCAGAAGAAAGCCTTGGCCTTACAACAGGCGGCACTTTCGTCGATGATGGCGCGGATTGCCGCCATCCAACAACCCGCAAATACTGTGGCGCTTAAATAAGGATTAAGGTGGCAGAAGGGGCGGCGAGACTGAGTATCTTTTCGCCCCTCTTCTATTTCAGTTGCGACTGAAAATCATCAGCAGTTTCACTTCCCAATGTCTACCAGGTAGTCGGTGGACCCCCTGCCGCTCAGCAGTTTAAACAGCGGGCGGCCTAATATAAACAATTCAGCCGCAAGCGGAAGTGCAAATTTGGAAAAGACTTCGGTACGGATGGACAGGTCTTCCTGGACAAGTTCTTCCAGCTTTTTGAGAGAAGCCGATTCGTCGTCTTTACCTGATAGTGAAGACAGTATGTTTTCCATATCCAGGACAGAGCATTTCTTGACTCGTATTCTGGAAAAGCGGCCCTGGCCTCTATGCAGCGGGGACCTCTCCTCGCCCGGATTACCGTGTGCTCTCGTGTCTTGTCGAAATATTCGTAACCGTCACCTTTGTTGTTGTCGGATACAGATCCGGGAAAAACCATCCTGCCGCATGGATCGGAAATCCAAGCCTCACCTCTCCCTTTGGAGAATCCGATAGCAG
>JBJKOV010000122.1:0-1201 GCA_046707105.1 Thermodesulfovibrionales bacterium | reverse complement strand
CGGCCGGACCTCATCAGCATTTCAGTATGGCGGTGTTCCGCGCGATTGAGAACAGAAAGCCCCTGATACGTGCCGCCAATACGGGAATATCAGGGTTCATTGACAGCAGCGGACGGATACTTTTCAGTACGCCCATATTCCGAAGACTGGTGTCGACGGAATATGTGAAGACCGACGGGACCATGACATTTTATACCAGGTACGGAGACCTTTTTTCGTACCTCTGCATGGTATTATCGATCATTATGGTTATAAACATAAGATTTTGGAGGTAACTATGGTTATGCAGTCAGAACTCAAGGAAGACCTTTCCGCTTTGAAGGCGAGGACCGAGGCAGTACGAGGTTATCTTTGATATCGCGGGGAAGAAAGAGGCGATAGCGAAGATAGAAGCGGACCTCGCCCGGGAGGAAATCTGGTCTTCCCCCGAAAAGACGAAGGAACTGCTCAAGGAGAAATCCAGACTCGAAGGTATTGTGGTCCCCTTTGAGGCCCTGGGAAGCAGGCTGACCTATATCGAAGATTCGATGGGCATACTTGAGGAGGAGAGCGGGGAACTTTTTCTGAGTGAGATCAAGACGGAGCTTGATTCTCTCGGCGAGGAAGTGGAGAACCTTGAACTGACTAACCTTCTCTCGGGCGACCTCGACAAAAATAATGCCATCGTGACTATACGTCCGGGTGCGGGCGGCGTCGAGAGCCAGGACTGGGCGCAGATGCTGATGAGGATGTACCTTATGTGGGCGGAACGGCGCGGTTATAAAACCGAGGTGTTGGATGTCCAGCCCGGGGAAGAAGGCGGGATAAAGGATGCCACCATTACCATCAGCGGCGATTATGCATACGGATATCTCAATCCCGAGGCGGGCGTTCACCGCCTGGTAAGGATCTCACCCTTCGATGCGAAAAAGAGGCGGCATACATCTTTTGCCTCCATAGTCGTCTTTCCGGAAGTGGAGGACGACGTAGATATCGAGATACGGGACGAGGACATAAAGATGGATACGTTCAGGGCCTCGGGAGCCGGGGGCCAGCACGTAAACAAGACGTCTTCGGCGGTCAGACTTACGCACCTTCCCTCGGGGATTGTCGTGACCTGTCAGAACGAGCGCTCCCAGCACAAGAACAAGGCGGTAGCGATGAAGGTCCTGAAGGCGAAGCTCTACGATCTCGAAATAAGGGCGAAGGAAAAGAAAATGGA
>JBJKOV010000121.1:0-2523 GCA_046707105.1 Thermodesulfovibrionales bacterium | reverse complement strand
CTTTTGAAAGATGAGCTTATAAAGGGGTGAAAGAGATGGAGATTAAAGTAGACGAGATAAGTGAGCTTTTGAGGAAGCAGATCACTGACTTCGAGAAGAAGGTCGATGTCAGCGAGGTCGGTACGGTTACGGCGGTCGGTGACGGTATCGCGAGGATCTACGGGCTGGATAAATGCATGGCGTCGGAACTGCTTGAATTCCCCAACGGTGTTATGGGTATGGCGCTGAACCTTGAAGAAGACAGCGTCGGAGCCGTTCTCTTCGGTGAGGATTCACTGATCCATGAAGGTGACGTCGTAAAACGCACAGGCAGGATCATGTCCGTGCCGGTGGGCAAGGAACTCCGCGGAAGGGTTGTCAACGCGATAGGACAGCCCATCGACGGAAAAGGCCCGATCAATTCGACGGAGATGAGGATAGTGGACATGCTCGCCCCCGGTATCATTGACAGGCAGCCTGTCAATCAGCCGCTCCAGACGGGACTGAAGGCGATAGATTCCATGATCCCCGTCGGCAGGGGGCAGAGAGAGCTCATAATCGGCGACCGTCAGACCGGCAAGAGCGCCATCGGCATAGATGCCATCATCAACCAGAAGGGCGGGGACGTGACCTGCATATACGTAGCGGTGGGGCAGAAACGTTCCAACGTCGCCAGTGTGATGAAGACCCTGGAAGAGAACGGTGCCATGGATCACACGATCATAGTAGTGGCAACGGCGAGCGAGCCGGCGCCGCTTCAGTATATAGCGCCCTATACGGGGTGCGCGATGGGAGAATATTTCAGGGACAGCGGCCAGCATGCGCTGATTATCTACGATGACCTCAGCAAACAGGCCACCGCATACCGTCAGCTTTCCCTGCTCCTCAGGCGTCCGCCGGGTCGTGAGGCGTTCCCTGGCGACGTCTTCTACCTGCATTCGAGGCTTCTCGAAAGGGCCGCGAGAGTTTCCGAGGAACTCGGCGGGGGGTCTCTGACCGCCCTTCCGATAATCGAGACCCAGGCGGGGGACGTTTCGGGCTATATTCCGACGAACGTTATATCGATCACGGACGGTCAGATATATCTCGAACCGGAACTCTTCTATGCGGGCGTGCGGCCTGCTGTTAACGTCGGCCTCTCGGTAAGCCGGGTCGGCGGCGCAGCCCAGACGAAGGCCATGAAGCAGGTCGCCGGCACACTGAGACTCGACCTCGCCCAGTTCAGGGAACTGGCCGCTTTTGCCCAGTTCGGCAGCGACCTCGACAAGTCCACGCTGGCGCAGATTGAAAGAGGCAAGAGGATGGTCGAACTGCTTAAGCAGGACCAGTATGTGCCCATGCACATGATAGAGCAGGTCTCCGTTCTTTTTGCTGCGACACAGGGATACATCGACGACATTCCTGTTGAATCCATAAAGAAGTTCCAGGAGGAGTTCCTGAGATACATGAACGACCGGAAGGCGGACGTCAAGAAGGAACTGGATCAGAAGAAGGCGATCGACGACGACCTTAAGGCGAAACTTATCCAGGCCATTGAAGATTTCAAGAAGGGGTTCCAGCCTTAAGGCCGGTCCGGAGGGATCTCCAAGACTCAAGATACATAAAGGAAGAAAATGGCGACATTAAGAGATATCAAGAGAAGAATCAAAGCGGTCGAAAGCACAAGCAAGATCACCAAGGCTATGAAGATGGTGGCCGCCGCGAAGTTCAGAAAGGCGCAGCAGAGGATGCTGGAGATGCGGCCTTATGCGGAGAGGATGAGCCAGATTCTGTCGAACCTGTCGACGGCGGCAGAGAGCAGCGTCCACCCGCTCCTCGAGGCCAGACCCCGCAAGAATATCGAACTGATTGTCCTGACGAGCGACAGGGGACTCTGTGGCGCCTTCAATTCCAATATAATGAAGGCCGCTACGAGATACATCGCCGATCTTCAGAAGGACGAGATGCAGGTCGTCCCGAGCGTGGTCGGGAGAAAGGCGAGGGACTACTTCAGGAGAAGAGGCGTTCAAATGCGGAAGACATGGACGGGCATCTCCGGAAAGATAGGCTATGCCAACGCGCAGGAGATCGCGGCGGACATAATAGAGAATTACCTGAACGAGACGGTCGATGAAGTCGTTCTCATATACAACGAATTCAAGACGGTCGTATCGCAGAAGGTCGTAATTTCGAGACTCCTGCCTCTTGCTCCGATTGAACACCAGGAAGGCGGTGCGCCCGAGCTGAACTTCCTTTTTGAGCCTTCACGGCAGGCGATATTCAGCAGCCTTGTGCCGAAGAATGTGGAGATACAGGTGTTCCGGGCGCTGCTTGAGTCTCAGGCATCGGAAGAGGCCGCCAGGATGGCCGCCATGGAGAACGCCACGAAGAGCGCCGGCGAGATGATCGACAGGCTCACACTGCAGTTCAACAAAGCACGCCAGGCCTCAATTACGAAGGAACTCATGGACATCGTCGGCGGAGTCGAGGCATTGAAAGGATAATGACTATGATTTCATACAGTAGAATGAAAAGAGAGATGGGGGTAAGCGAATGAATACCGGA
>JBJKOV010000120.1:0-1761 GCA_046707105.1 Thermodesulfovibrionales bacterium | reverse complement strand
TGATGCCGGCCTGTTGAAGCGCCTTCTGCACATCAGGAAGTTTTGCGTCCTCGACCTTGAGCATAAAATTGCTGTTCACTTACACCTCCATGATTTCTTTTTCTTTGTGTTCCAAAATCTCATCCGCTTTATTCACAAAGGAATCTGTGATTTTCTGTATCTCTTCCTGCTCCTTCTTGGCGTCATCTTCGCTCAGGTGTTTGTCCTTTTCGAGTTTCTTAAGCTCATCGTTTGCATCTCTTCTTATATTCCGTATCGCCACCTTGGCCTCTTCGGTTTTCTTCTTCACCACCTTCACAAGCTCTTTTCTCCTGTCCTCGGTGAGAACGGGAATATTGATCCGTATAAGCTTGCCGTCGTTCATCGGAGTAAGTCCGAGGTCCGACTTCATGATCGCCTTTTCGATATCGGGAATGATGCGCTGTTCCCACGGCTGTATGGCTATCTGCCTGCTCTCGGGGATGCTGAGACTTGCCAGTTGCTGGAGGGGCGTCATTGTGCCGTAATAGTTCACCGAGATTCCTTCAAGGAGCGACAGACTGGCTCTTCCAGTCCTTACTGAACCGAACTCCTTCTTCAGTGCCTCTATTGCACCGATCATCCTCTCACGTGTCTTTTTTCTTAGCTCCGGCTCCATTTTTCCCCCTGACGATAGTCCCTATGTTCTTGCCTTCTATTGCCTTCCGTATATTGCCCTTCCCTTTTAAATTAAATACCACAATAGGAAGGTCATTGTCCATACATAAAGACACGGCTGTCGAATCCATCACCCGGAGGCCCTTCTGCAGCACTTCAATATAAGTGAGCTGTTTGTATTTCTTCGCCTTCGGGTCCTTCACCGGATCGGACGAATATACGCCGTCCACCTTCGTCCCCTTGAGTATTACATCCGCGCCTATTTCCATCGCCCTCAGGGCCGCCGCGGTGTCCGTCGTAAAATACGGGTTACCCGTCCCCGCCGCAAAGATTACGATCCTTCCCTTCTCGAGATGCCTCATCGCCCTGCGTCTTATGTAGGGCTCGGCAAGCTCCCTCATCTCGATTGCGGACTGTACCCGCGTCGGAAGCTGATACTTTTCGAGTGCGTTCTGCAGGGCAAGGGCATTCAGAACGGTTGCGAGCATCCCCATGTAGTCAGCCGACGCTCTCTCCATTCCTTCGAGGCTTGCCTGCACCCCCCGGAAAATATTTCCTCCGCCTATGACGATGGACAGATGAACGCCCATGGAGGCAATATCCTTAATCTCCCTCGCCAGAAAATCCACGGTACCGGCGTCGATGCCGTACCCCTTGTCTCCCATGAGCGCCTCTCCGCTCATTTTCAGAAGGATTCTCTGATACCTTAAGGGCATTTTTATCCTAGCAACTCTTTGGTTGAGAAGGCTGTGTCTCTCCGAGCTGATACCGGACAAACCTTCTGACAACAATATTTTCTCCGAGCTTGGCCACTTTTTCCGTGATAAGATCCTTGATCCTTTTCTTCTGATCAGGGTCCTTGACGAAGAGCTGATCGAGGAGACAGGTATCGCCGTAAAACTTTTCGAGCTTACCCTCGATGATCTTTTCGACAACCTGGGGAGGCTTGTTAGCCACTTGGCCCCTGTAAATCTCCTTCTCCCTTTCTATCACATCCTGCGGCACGTCCTCCCTGACCAGGTACGCAGGCGAAGCAGCCGCTATATGCATCGAGATGTCCTTTACAAGTTCCTTGAAATCGTCCGTCCGCGCCACAAAATCCGTCTCACAGTTGATCTCTATCAT
>JBJKOV010000119.1:0-34204 GCA_046707105.1 Thermodesulfovibrionales bacterium | reverse complement strand
ACAGGGATATATTCTTTTTCATTTTCCATGCGCGCTTTATTTTAACGGAAATCCCGCGATAATTATATGTAAAGCCGCTCATGTTTCATAGGGAAAGCAGGACTCCCAAAGGCGCTCGCCGAGCTTCGCCATCTCAGTGGTCCTATAGGGCGCGTGCCAAGTTATGCAACATATTGCAGAAAGCTCCTGGTGTCTGCCCCGGTAACAGGATGGCTTTGCTGGGCAGCCCGGGTCTACGGCCGGTTCCCCCGCAAAAGGCTCATGTCTGCTTGAAGTGAGCCACCTCTTGAGCTGGGGTAACCTTTAATGCTGCTCTTCTTCCTTGTCCGCCTTTTTCCCTGAGCCGCGCGAGTAGGTTATCTTCTTTGTGCCTCCGTCGCAGGAACCTATGACCTTCCGGTCCTTGACCTGACCGGCCGGTACGATCGCCAGCGTATAACCCTGTACCCCCTTTTCCTTCAGCTTCGACTCGATCTCCGCCTTCAGTTCTCCACAGGGCTTGACCGCTGCAAAGGCGACTGAGCAGAGAAATAGGAATGCTACAACAATGGATAATACAATTGCTTTCATGATCACTCCTTTTCTGGGCTAAAACGGGCTTTTGATTGCCGGTACCCTTCCGGGATTTACATAAAGATGACGCAACAATTGTGAGTCAAAAAGGAGAGGGTGTCAAGCAGCAGACGGGAGGGAAGTTCGACGGCAACACCCGACCAGAGAAGCAGCCGGCAGGGACCGATGTTGGTTTCCCGTGCCGCAGCAGGAACGGGAGGAACATCCGCATCGTCAGGGAGACCGGGGAACGGCGATTTCCGGCCACGCAACGCCTTTGAAGACAAGGTCTATCTTCCGGCAGTCCGGCAATATTCCCTGCGGTTTTGCAGATGACATCAGGGAGCTTCTCTCCGGGCAGTTGGAGAATAAAGGAATCTTGACGATCACTGTCTGACTTCAGTATGCTTATGGGACAGACTACTATAAAGGCAGGTTTGAAAGCCGGTCGGCAGGTGACAACTAATACACATATAAAGAGCATGCCCCCTTTACTTTCGGGGTTGCCGGCTCATTCATTCCTGAACCTAAACATTCGAAGTATGCAGGCCGATCGGTCATCTCACAGGACGTCCAATTCTGACACTTCATTCGCCTGCTGTGATATCTTGCTCGCCTTCGCAAAGCCTGCTGTCGAAAAATCCCGAAAAGGGAATTTCTGCGTGCTTGCACCCAGTGGATGCGACTTTTGGGAGGTATTCCTGCATCGTCAAGAGGTTAACTTCAACAGAGGAGGGAGATTCAAATGGACTGGCTGAACGCCCTGGACGGTTTTATGTGGGGCAAGTATATGATGATTGCCCTCTTTTTCACCGGCATTGTGTTGACCATCAAATTCCGGGGCGTGCAGTTCAGAAAGTTGGGATATGCCCTGAAGCTGGCTTTCACCGGGGCTTCCTTCAAGGCGAAGGCTGAGGGTGAGGGAGATATCACTCCTTTCCAGGCCCTGATGACAACACTGGCCTCCACTGTTGGCAACGGAAATATCGCCGGAGTGGCCACGGCCATCGCACTGGGCGGCCCGGGTGCCCCGCTGTGGATGTGGATGACCGCCCTGATAGGCATGGCCACGAGGGCAACGGAAGCGATGCTCGGCGTAAAATACCGGCACAAGGCCGATGACGGCACCATGATCGGCGGGGCGTTTTACTATCTGGAACAGGGGGCCTCCGAGTATATAGGCAGAGGGTGGGGGAAAATTCTGGCCGTCGCCTTCGCCTTTGCCGGCATGGTAGCGGCCTTCGGGATCGGCTGCATGGTCCAGTCCAACTGCGTGGCTCTGTCCGTCACCACCCTTTTTCATATCGAAAATGCAGCCTCTGCCAACGTCGCGGTAGGTCTTATCCTGGCGGTTCTGACGGCCGTCGTCATCCTGGGTGGTGTTACCCGGCTGGGTGCTGTCGCCGCGTGGTTCGTGCCGCTCATGGCCGTGGTCTATATCGGCGGAGGGTTGATTGTGATTCTGCTCAGGATCGACGCCCTTCCCGGGGCACTTGATCTGATTTTCCACAGTGCCTTTTCCGGTCAGGCCGCTGTTGGCGGCTTTTCAGGGGCCGCTGTCGCAAAAGGCATTCAATTCGGGGTAGCCCGCGGAATCTTTTCCAATGAGGCGGGACTCGGCACCGGCTCGCTGGCCCACTCGGCCGCCAAAACAGCCGAGCCGGCCAGACAGGGACTGATCGGAATGACCGGAACATTTCTCGACACTATAGTAACCTGCTCGATTACGGCCCTGGCTATTGTCATGACCGGCGCCTGGAAGACCGGCCAGACAAGCACCGCCCTGACCATTGCCGCCTTCAGCAGCGTCATAGGCATAGCCGGCGGCTACATCGTCACACTGGGTTCGGCCCTGTTCGGTTATTCTACTCTTCTGGGTTGGTCCTACTATGGCGAGCAGTGCACGGAATACCTGTTCGGTTCTGCGACCAACGTTCCATATCGTCTTTTGTTCGTCATTGCCACTTTCATCGGCGCCGTGGCAAAACTCTCCTTTGTCTGGACCCTGTCTGATGTATTGAACGGCTTTATGGCGATTCCTAACCTCATCGGCCTGCTCATTCTCAGCGGGGTCGCCGCAAGGACTCTGAACGATTATCTGAACAGTCTTGCGCCCGAAAAGGTTGCGGCCAGCGAGCTATAGGCATAATTCCGGCCGGGCATCCTTCGCGTAACGGAACACGCGTCAGTACTGGTGATCGGCCTGTCCGGGCCGGAGATACCGGCCCGTTTCTCATGTCATTCCCTGTTTTGCAACAGGAAATTGCTCTATTTGACCTCGACCATAAACTTGGTCAGAATTACCTTCCCCTCGTGTCCTACCTGGCCGAAGACCTCGTAAAGCCCTTTTGCCGGGAAGGCCACCGGAGCTTCGATACCGGGCCCGAACTTCGGGGGAACGCTCATATGCATATGACCTTCATGGTGATCGTGAGGGGACATGCCGGGCACCTCTCCGTGCACGTGCAGGAAGTATTTCAGGTCACTGGATACGATAGCCAGATGCATGGGCGCCGCAAGCCAGGGTTCGAGGTCGGTGACCGGCTTGCCGTCCTTTCTGAAGACGTAGTTGAGCAACACTTTCTTGTTTGCCGTAATCCGTGCTGGAGTCGTCGCAAAGACTACATCGAGGCCATCGGCTTTCTCTTTCCTCGACAAGTTTTTCTCAGCAGACGTCATTCTGGGTTCACCCGCCACATCGATGATGAAATGCCGGCCAAAAGGTCGTCCCTTTACCGCAAAGTCGATCCCTACGATATAGCGGCCGGCCTTCGGAAAAGTAAACCGCACGAAGAACCGTCCGCCTTTCAGCACATCCGGCGTGAGACGTTCGAAATCACGGGGGTGAAGGTGCGCGAACACACTGAAATCCTGGCTCGCAATTACCACATGCAGATACCTGGCGTGCATCAGGGTAAGTCCCTGCACCGGCTTTCCTTCTGCATCGTTGAGAGAAAACCGGACGGTCGCAGTGGTCCCTGCCGTTACATGCCCGGGTTCCGTCCTGATCTCTGCAACTATCCTCTCCTCTCTCATGTTACGCTCAGCCTGCGCAGAGCGTCCGCTGTGTGTTCCGTCATGTGTGTTGCCCATGCCGGCGAAAGCCCTTTGGGCCGAGAGGGAAAACCCTCCGCAAGAAAATAAAATCGCCAACAGAACTGCATACAGTCTGTCTATCTTCATGACACTCTCCTCGTGAGAATTATGAATGGAAGCGTCTCCCGGTGACGCATATTCAAATTATAGCGGAACCCCTTTTTTTTGCAATAACAGGCGACGAGCTTCCCGACCGGAATATCAGAAGGTGTCATCTGGGCGGCTTGGCATCTACAATTTATAATTAATCTCTTTTTCTTTCGTCCGATCGTTATCATTTATTGCCGGCAACGCGACGGTGAAAGTCGTAACATCTCCCGGCCGGCTTTTCACCTCTATCGTGCCGCCGTTCGCCTCAGTCAATCTCTTACAGACAGCGAGTCCCAATCCCATACCCTTAGCCTTGGTGGTAAAAAGTGGCCGGAACAGCTTTGCCATACCCTCCGGAGATATTCCCTCTCCCGTGTCTGTTATGTGTATTCTTACGAAACCGTCTTCCCGCCCTTCTTCTGCAAGTATTTTCAGGACGCCTTTATTCGACATCGCCTCTATAGAATTCGTGATGAGGTTTTGAAATACCTGACCCATCTGGAAGGGGTCGACATTGACAGGTGGGAGCGTTCCCGCGATATCAATCTCGACGGAGACGAGTTCGGGTACAGAGCACTTTCCTATAATCCGGGTTATTATTTCACCGACGGTGATCTGCACCATATGAGGTGTCTTCGTGCGCGAAAAATCGAGGAGGTCGGTGATGATGCGCTCTGAGTTGTCAATCTCGGTTTTTATTATTTTTAGATATTCTCTGAGAGTCTTATCAGAATCCGGCAATACTGCCTTTAAATAATAGACGGCATTGCTCATTACAGCCAGAGGATTGCGAAGTTCGTGCGCGACGCTGCCGGCGAGCTGACCGAGGACGGCAAGCTTCTCTTTTCGTACCAACTCTTCCTGCGCCTCCTCAAGCTGCCTCGACCGTTCCCCGATCTTTAATTCGAGTTCATCATGCTGGTCTTTTATTGTCGTTATCATCGAGTTAAAAGATCGGCAGAGAGCCCCTACCGAATCCTCTGTCTTCACCTCACAATAAACCGACAGGTCGCCGCCGGCGACTCTCACGGCATTTTCCGAGAGATCTGCAACAGGCCTAGTTACAAGACGGGCTATCATCAGGTAGACAAGAGAAATAATTGTGATCATCCCCAGGAAGCTTATCAGTATGGTGCGATTTCTCAGACCTGCCATGGAGGCATACAGCTCGTCGGTAGATTGTCTGACTATCATCCCTCCAAGAATTTTTCTGCCGGCTCCATGGCAGTGGTAGCATACTTGATGGTTGAGTATTCTATGAATAGTTATCAGATACTTTTTTCCATCCACTTCTTCTTCAAATGATTTCTCATAGCGGGGGGTTCCCGTCCGCAGAAGATCTCCCAGGTCGGCAAGGGCTTCCCTGTTGTGAATAAAGTGCGAGACCTCCCTGTTGATTTCGTCCTCGTGATTGGCAAAGACGATCCTCTGCCTCAAATCGCATATAGCTATGTCGGTGTTCCTCGTTATCCCATTGATGGCCAGAAGCTGCTGTTTTACAGAAGAGCTGTCTCCCACCGACATCGGATGTTTTAACCCGGCATATGCCAGGGATTTCAATTCCCGTCCGAACGTCTTCATGCTTTCCTTTGCCTGGCTCCGCTGGTATTTTGTATTAAGGTAGATCACCGTGCCCATTACGACTGTCACGCTGACAGATAAAACCAACAGAATTTTAAAGCTGAGGTTGTTTCTTATGAAACCCGGGACAGTGCCCATCAGTGAGCTCCGCCGTGGATCAGGGGCCTGTATCTAAAAGCGTTGACTATCCCCGAGACGTGGCATTGCCCGCATTCTCCGGACAGCACATTCCCCTTTATGTCCCCTGGGTTCTTTGTCTTTACGTGTAAACTGCCGGGGCCATGGCAGACCTCACATCCTGCATCCTTCAAATAAGGTGTCTTTTCAATGCTGACAAATCCTCCGGGCCGGCCGTAGCCGGTGGTGTGGCACGAATAGCATCTTTTTATTTCTTCCTGAGACAGTTCAGCACGGAGTCTCTCGATACTCTTAAACGATTGGCTTTTTTTTGCATAGGCACTGAAATTCCTGTATTCTCCCGGGTGGCAATTCTTACATGCCTCAGACCCCACATATACAGGCGGTTTGACAGTTTCTCCTGCAGACTGAAATGCCGGGATGAATAAAGAAAAGACAACAAGAACGACTCGCAAGAAAAACATTGTCGGACCTCACTCTTAACGGTAGAATCTATCTGCTTTTTTCCACTAACGGCAGCCGTCTTTTGAAAGTCAATTCCCCTTGTTCAAAAGATACATCTTTTCATCGTTATGTTCAACATGGCTGGTGAAAATATTATTGACACGCCCTTGATCGTGAGATAAATGCAGGTCCATATCTCAAAGAGCGCATGTTGCAATGCCGGCCAGTCCATGGTAACTATAAACAGGGACTCCGGCGAACATACGCCACGGACAAACAGGGGGCATTTCGAGATTCATGAAGGCGTGGTTGAGATTGAAAAATATAAGCCGGTCAGGATGGATTTTGGATGCGCGGCCACCTTCCTCCCTGATCAGATCGGGGGCAGAAGTGTTACCAATTCGCATTGATTTTCTCTCAACACACTATCAGGACCAGGTGAATGGCTGATGTCTGATCTGGCACTGACAACCAGCTTGCTTGTTCTGTTCGGTGCCGCTCTCATGTTCTCCGCTATCTTACGGGGCAGGAAGATCCAGGGTTTTGTCCCTGCCGAACTGAAGCGCGGCTGGCGCATAATATTTGCCTTGATGCTCTTTTTTCTCGCCGGGTACATTTGTTTTATCACTACTCTTTTCAAACGACTGACACTGCCCATGGAAATGCTCACAGGCCCTTTGTTTATGGGCGGAGCCTTCTTCGTTTACCTCGTGATTAACCTGACTCGTGAAACAATATTCAGGATACATTCAGCCGAGGAAGAACTCAGATTGATGAATGCGTCTCTTGAGCAGCGCGTTATCGGTCGCACACGGGACCTCCAGCTATCCCATGAGTTCCTGAGAACGACGCTCGACAGTCTAAATGACGAGGTTTTGATCATCGACACCGCTACCTACAAGATTCAGGATGCGAACGAATCCTTTCTCACGCAGCACGGACTGACCCGGGACAAAGTAATCGGCAGGACCTGCTACGATGTTACGCATAACAGGGCTGATATCTGTACCCCGCCGCATGATCTGTGCCCTCTTTTGGAAACCGTGGATACCGGCAGGTTCGCTATGACGGAGCATATACACCACGACAGAAACGGGAGAAAGATTTATGCCGAGGTATCCACCTCCCCAATCATTGACTCAGGCGGCAGAATTCGACAGGTTGTCCATGTTACGCGCGACATAACCGAGAGGAAGCAGGCCGACGAGGCTCTCCGTAAGAGCGAAGAAAGATACAAGAACCTGTTTGATTCCACCCTGGACGGGATCTTTCAGGTAAATGCCGAAGGCTTTTTCACGATGATGAACAGGGCAGGGTCAAGGATCTTCGGCTATGAGACCCCTGAAGAGATAATCGGGAGGAACGCCCTGGAATACTGGAGAGACCCTAAAGACCGGCAAATCTATCGGGAGGAATTGGCAAAAAGGAAAACCGTGAGTACTTATCCCATGAAGGCCAGGAGAAATAACGGAGAACCCATAGAGCTTGAGTCATCGAGCCGCATAATAGAAGATGAAAGCGGCAATTTCCTCGGTATTGAAGGGATACTGAGGGATGTGACTGAGCGCAGGCATATGGAAGAAGAACTGCGTTCCGTGTCACTCAAAGATGAACTCACCGGTCTTTACAACCGTCGTGGATTTATAACCCTGGCGGCACAGGAACTGAAAATGGCCGACCGGCTGAAGAGGGGCATATATATCCTTTATGCCGACCTGGACGGACTAAAGGCAATCAATGATACACTGGGTCATAAGGAAGGCGATGCGGCCCTGAAAGAAACCGCCGTAATCCTGGCGGAAACTTTCCGAAATTCCGATATCATTGGACGGATCGGCGGAGATGAGTTTGTGATTATCCCGATCGGCACCGCCGGGGACAACCTGGATATTATCATCTCGCGCCTGCAAAGAAATATCGAAACGCGAAACGAAAAAATTGATCTCAAATACAAGCTGTCTCTCAGCGTCGGCACTGCATACTACGACCCGGAACATCCTGTCACGATCGATGAACTTCTGACTGCAGCGGATGCATTGATGTATTCTCAAAAAAGAAACAAGGGGAGGTCTTAGCCCTGACTTCATAAAAAGGGAAAAATGCGCTTCGCAAGCTTGACGACTGACAAACTATGGGAATTACCTCAGACGTCGGAAGTCAAACCCGGCCGGATTACTTCCGGACCGCCGAGTGGACGACGGGTTTCCTATCTTCTTACGAGTCCAATGGCTCCCGCGCTGCAGACAGCTCTGCACAATCCGCACCCGAAGCACTTCCGGCCGTCTATCCTCGATATAGTGCGGCTGCCTTCGCGGACGGAAGCTACTGCATCGAACTGACAGCGCTCATCGCAGGACCCGCACCCCCGGCAAAGGCCCTCATCCACAACTGCAACATACTCGGCCCTTGCCATCGTCTCGACGCCGATACCCGACAAGCTCCTCATCGCAATACAGTCCCGGGCCGTGCAGTTGCATACAGCGCCGATAAAAGGCGTCATCATCGTCCATATGGTATGGACCGCTCCGTGGTCCTCCATCTCTTCCATCTGCCTGACAGCCTCCTCTCGTTCCAGGGATTCCAGGCCCTCCGCCGATGCCTTGCCGAAATAGCTCATGTCGATCTCCTTGTACCACGCCTGAGGTCCGTAGCTTACGCCATAGCAGCACCTGATCTCTTTTTTCAGTGCCGTCCAGCGGCATGCGCAGGGCATGCGAACAATCGTGTCGGCCTTCATGACCAGGGCTCTGATCTCCTCGATCGGGAGGACCTGCCCGAAATGCTCCTCCTTCGCCCTGCTTTCCATTCACCTGATCATGGAATCAGGAAGACGTCCCCTCCTTCTGTAGAGGGCCTCAAGTCTGCCGAGGGATTCGAAGCCGTCCCTGATCGTTGTCGCGAGAAAATCTTTGATGAAGGCCCGCCGTCTTATATCGGAAAGAAGGTCCCCGGAGTAATTCTCCGCGTTCCTGTACCATATTTTTCCGTCGCCGTGTTTTGTGCAGAACTCACACATTTCAACTCCTGTGTCTTTGTAATGAAATCTTCACCCGCTGCTTCCGCACCGGAGCGGGATCGCCTGCATCTTTTATAGTCCCACAGATTCGGAGCTCCGGTCAAATCGCCGGCAAAAAGCGGCGGAAGGGAAACAATGATATAATGATTTCATGCAACGGCTTTCTTCATGAATTCTTCCGCCGATTCACAAAAGGGGCGCTCATGATTAGACCGTACAAGCAACTGATCGTTACTGCGGCCGTCTTCTTTCTTATAGCGGCAAGCCCGATGACTTATATTTATAATGGGCCTGAATCTTCGCTCGATGTAAGATATTCCTACCAGTGGGAGATATTAAGGACCGCCCTGGAAAGGACGAGCAGGAAATACGGACCTTACCGCATGAAGCCATCAGTAACCATGTCGGAACGACGTCAGGTATACGAGCTTGAGAATGCAACAGGGAGGCTGACGGTTATGTACCTCGATTCGACTCCCGAACACGAGAGTGCACTCATTCCCGTACGTATACCCGTTGATAAGAATCTGGTCGGGTATCGAATTTTCCTTATCAGAAAGGACGAACAGCCAAAATTCAGTTCAATAAAATCTCTTGCCGATTTAAGGAAGTTTACGTTTGGTCTGGGTTCAGACTGGATCGATGTCCCGATTTACAGGGCGAATCACTTTACAGTCGTTACCGGTTCGGACTATGACGGCCTGTTCGATATGCTTATCAATAAGCGTTTTGATATTTTTTCAAGAGGGGCCAACGAGATAATCAGCGAGTATGAAGAGCGAAAGGACCGGATGCCCGACCTGCACATTGAAGAAACGATGATGATTTGTTATCCCGCGCCGATGTATTTTTGGTTCTCCAGGTCTCCGGAAGGCGAGGCCCTGGCGAGGAGGGTGCGGGAAGGAATGCTGAGCATGATTGCAGACGGGACGTACGATAAAATCTTCAAGACTTACTATGGCCGTGCGATTGAGAGACTCGACCTGAAAAACAGGAAAATATTCAGGATCAACAATCCGTTTCTTGTCCCGGAAACGCCGCTTAAGGATAAAAGGCTGTGGTTCGATCCGCAGACATACGACGGGTCGGGCCGGGGCATGCCATGAAGGCCAGGAAGACGTCCGTTGCCATTATAGTAATCATCACCATTGTGACCGTGACGACATTATTGATATGCGGGCTGTGGGTTTTAATAAACAAGATAGCCTCCGACAGGTGGTGGACACAATTGCACAAGGAACAAGCCATCCTCGCCGATCAGTTATCTGAGAGTCTTGCTGCTCCCCTGTGGAACTTCGACAATAGCCAGGTTGGTGAGATCATCGAGAGCGCCATGAAGGATGAAGATGTATTCGGCATTGTAGTAAAAACAACCGGCGGTCGGCCAAGAATTTATGCCAGGATGAGGGACGCACATTGGAGAATCATCAATGTCGGATACGAATTCCCGACAAAAGGACTTCTCGTCGAAGAACGTGACATACGCTCCTCGAATGATCTCATAGGCAAAGTGGAAGTGATCGCCACTCCGAAATTCCTGGAAAGTTTTCTGCGTTATAATCGTGTCTTGATAGTTTCGATAGCGATTTCTTTCGAGCTGCTGCTGGCGCTGATTCTCTATCTGCTGCTGTGGCGTATAGTGTTGAAACCCCTTAAAGAGGTAGAAGCATATGCAGTTGCGGTAAGCTCCGGGATTGCCGAGGGTTCAAATATCGAGACAGTTCAGTTCCGCGGTGAGCTGGAGGGCGTGCGCTCTTCAATCAAAAAGATGGTCAGCCTGCTTGGCGCACGCTATGCTGAACTTCAGGATGAAGTGAAACGACGCAGGGAGATGGAAAGAGCACTCCAGGGCGAGAAAGAATTCACCGATACTGCTGTCAATGCCCTGCTCGGACTATTTTATGTGGTTGATGAACAGGGGAGGTATATACGGTGGAACAACGCGTTGACAGCCATTGTAGGCAAGACGGATGAGGAGATGCTTCTTCGAGACAGTCTGGAGCTGGTGCACCCTGATGACAGGGGGCGCATAGCGGCCCGGCTGGCGGAGGTATTCGAAAAGGGGTATGTCGAGGATGAGGCGAGGATAGTGGTGAAAGGCGGGCAGGACACGCGGTATTTCCTTTTGAACGGCAAGAAAATGACTGTCGACGGCAGGCGCTATGTTGTCGGATCGGCAATCGATATCACCGAGCGCAAACTGGCGGAGGAGGCTTTAAAAAAATCAGAGGAGCGATTTTTGAAATTCTTCAGGCTTGCCCCTGTCGGAATGACCGTTTCCAGTTTGCCTGAGGGGCGTCTTCTGGACGTCAATCAGGAGTTCGAGAGAATGCTGGGTTTCGCCCGTAATGAGGCGGTTGGCAAGACCACGATTGAACTCGGGGTCTGGCTTGACCCACAGGACCGGGAGAATATCATACAGATTATACGTCGCGAGGGAAAGATCAAGGATCTCGATCTCCAGATTCGGGCAAAACAAGGCCATATTATAACGCAGCGATTCAGCGCCGAACCGATCGAGATTGATGGCCAGGCCTATCTGCTTTCAGCCTTCGCGGACGTTACCAGGCAAAAGCTGGCGGAGGAGGAACTGAAAGACTACCATGCTAGTCTGGAAGAACTTGTCGAGGCGCGCACCGCCGAGCTGTCGGCCGCGAATAAGAAACTCAGGGAGCTCGACAATCTGAAATCGATGTTCATAGCATCTATGTCTCATGAACTGCGTACGCCCCTCAATTCCATTATCGGATTCACCGGTATGACGCTTGAGGGCCTGTCCGGAGTCTTGAATGAGGAACAGAAGGACAATCTGACAAGGGCCTACTTTTCAGCCAAACACCTCCTGAACCTCATTTCCGACGTCATTGATATCTCCAAGATAGAAGCGGGAAGAGTCGAAGCATATCCTGAGGAATTCTCCCTCAGGGAGATCGTTGACGATGCTGCAGCCACTATAGAACCGCAGTTAAAAGACAAGGGATTGACGCTTGAGGTGGACGTTCCCCCTGAGACGAACCTCTATACCGACCGGAAGAGGCTCTTGCAGTGCCTGATCAATTTCCTCAGCAATGCCGTCAAATATACCGAGCGTGGGGAAATTACCGTGGCTTCACTAATCACGAACGGTCATATGGCCCTGTCGGTGACTGATACCGGCATCGGCATTGCCGAGAAAGACATCCCCAGGCTGTTCGAACCCTTTGAAAGACTGGACACGCATCTGCGGGTGAAAGCGGGGGGCACGGGCCTGGGGCTTTACCTGACAAAGAAGCTTGTTTCCGATGTTTTGCACGGGGATGTTTCGGTCGGCAGCGTCGAGGGGAAGGGCAGTACCTTTGCGATCAACATACCCATGGACATCAGGGAGTCCAAAAACGCTTCGGAGGGTGATACACTGTGAAAAGAGGATTGGTCATAGAAGACGACGAAAACAATATGGTACTGATCACCAGGCTTCTTGAAAAGGCCGGATACGGGACGCTGCGGGCGACAACGGGCATGCAGGGCGTTGATGCAGCCCTTCAGCAGAAGCCTGACTTCATTATCCTTGATATCCAGTTGCCCGACATCGACGGCATGGAGGTGTTGCGCAGGATACGCAGTTCGGGGATGGGGAACACCATCCCGGTTATCGCCATGACTTCTTTTGCCATGGCCGGCGACAGGGAAAAGCTTTTAAAGGCCGGGTGCGACGAATATATCGAAAAGCCGATTGATCCACGGCTGGTCATCTCGCAGATAAGGCGCGCTATAGGAGATCTCCCGTGAAGATATTGATAGTCGACGATGACGACAACTCCAGGGTCTTCCTTGAGCGTGCCTTGCGGGCGCAGCGCTATGACATAGAGAGCGCCGCCAACGGCAACATCGCCATTGAAAAAACATACCAGTGGCATCCGGACCTGATCATTTCGGACATACTGATGCCCGGAATGAACGGCTTTGAACTCTGTCGCAGGATAAAGACGGATGAGCGGCTTAGGTTTATCCCTTTTATTTTCTATACTGCGACCTTTGTCGATCAAAAGGACGAAAAACTTGCCATGGCGCTGGGAGCTTCACGGTTTATCGTAAAGCCCATGGAGCCGGGTGATTTTTTCAAGATTATCAAAGAAGTGATAGACGAATACGAGACGAATAAACTTTCAGTGCCTGACCAGCCGCTGGCCGGGATGAAAGATCTGTGTCAGATGCAGGCAGAGGCCCTTGCGCGGAAGCTGGACAAAAAGGTACGGGAGCTTGAAACAGAGCGCCGGGCTCTCCTGGCGAGCGAAGAAAGGTTCAGGGCCCTGACGGAAAGCACGAGTGACTGGATATGGGAAATGGACCGAAACGGCGTTTATACATATTCCAGCCCGAAGATCAGGGATTTGCTGGGGTATGAGCCGGCGGAGGTTATCGGGAAAACACCATTTGATTTTATGTCTTCCGACTATGCACAACGACTGGCCGAAGAGTTTAAATTAATTGCGGAATCGAAGAAACCTTTTGCGGCACTGGAAAATGTGACCATGCACAAGGATGGCCGGAAGATAGTGCTCGAAAAGAGTGGCGTGCCTTTTTTCGGTCCATCGGGGAGCCTGGAAGGCTACCGGGGCATAGACCGCGACATAACGGAACGAAAGAAACTTGAAGAAAAGCTTCTCCATTCGCAGAAGATGGAGGCGATAGGACAGTTCGCCGGAGGTATAGCCCACGACTTCAATAATATGCTGACGGCAATAATCGGTTATGGCGAATTCCTGAAGATGGACACGGATGAGGACAGCCCCTCTCATCATTATGTGGACGCGATACTGAGTGCGGCCGCAAAATCGGTCAATTTGACCCAACAGATCCTGGCCTTCGGCAGAAAGCAGATAATAAGCCCGAAACAGACGGACTTGAATGCCTTGATTAAAGGAATTGAGAAGCTTCTTCGCAGACTCATCGGTGAAGATATCGAAATTAACATAGCCCTCGCAGACAGAGATTTAACGGTGCTCGTCGACCATGGTCAATTAGAGCAGGTGCTGATGAATCTGTGCACTAATGCGCGCGATGCCATGCCTGACGGCGGGACCATATTCATCAGCACTGGAACAGATTTCCTGGATAGAGAATATATAGAGACCTGCGATGTTGAGAATGCCGGAATATATGCTCTGGTCACGGTAACAGACACCGGCGGCGGCATGGATGAAAAGACGAGGCAGAGGATATTTGAACCATTCTTTACAACCAAGGATTTGGGCAAGGGGACAGGCCTCGGCCTCTCCACGGTATACGGCATAATCAAGCAGCACAATGGTCACATCAATGTTTACAGTGAAGAGGGGAAAGGAACGACTTTCAAGATATATCTCCCCTTGACAGAATCCCCGATTGAAGAAGGAGAACGAAAGGAAATCATACCCCCTGAGCGTGGAAGCGAAACCGTACTGGTTGCGGAGGACAATGACGATGTAAGAGCTCTTACGAAGCAGGTGCTTCTGAAATACGGGTATAAGGTGATAGAGGCAGTAGATGGAGAAGATGCCGTAAACCAGATGAGAAAGTACAAAGACATAGTGCGCCTTGTCGTCATTGATGTAATAATGCCAAAGAAAAGCGGCAAAGAAGTATGTGATGAAATAAGAAAAATAAAACCGGATGTGAAAGTGCTGTTCACGAGCGGCTATACGTCAGACATAATCAATAAGAAAGGGATCCTGGAAGAAGGAGCCGGGTTCATTTCAAAACCGCTTACGCCCAATGATCTTCTTCGCAAGATAAGGGAAACTCTGGATGGATAGGTGCCGGATTTACACCTGGTCCGGGATCGGGCCGTGGGGAGAGGTCCTGTTCATTTTCTGAATTCTCTCATCTTCAGCTCTCGCCTCTTTATCTTTCCGCTCACCGTTTTGGGAAGATCATTGATGAACTCGATCTTCCGGGGATATTTGTATGGAGCGGTGCGTTCCTTCACGAATTGCTGTATCTCTTTTACAAGCGCCTCCGACGGTATGAACCCCCCGGCCGGGACGATAAATGCCTTCACGACCTCCCCGCGTATGTCGTCGGGACTGGCGACTACGGCGGATTCCTTCACCGCAGGATGCTCGACGAGGACGCTCTCGATCTCGAAGGGTCCGATCCTGTATCCCGCTGAAAGAATGATATCGTCGGCCCTTCCGACGAACCAGAAATATCCGTCTTCGTCCCTGTGTGCCCTGTCGCCGGTGACATACCATTCTCCTCTCAGCGTATGCCTCGTCGCCTCGGGGTTGCCGAGGTATTCCCTGAATAATCCTGCGGGTCTATCCGGTTTGATCCTGATCGCGATGTCGCCCTCTGTCCCCGCAGGTTGCTCTTTTCCTTCATCATCGATAACGGAGATCAGTAACCCCGGCACGGGCTTCCCCATGGAACCCGGCTTCACGGCAAGACACCTGAAGTTGGCGAGCACGTTGATCGTCTCTGTCTGGCCGTAGCCGTCGTAGATGGGAACACCAGCCTTATCCTTCCAGATCTCTATCACCTCCCGGTTAAGCGGCTCGCCTGCAGCGGCAAAATGCCGGAGAGAGCGGAAAGGGAATTTTGAGAGTGCCGACAGCTCCTTCACCATCATCCTGTACGCCGTAGGCGGTCCGCAAAATGTGGTTATTGGATATCTCTGCATGATTTCCATCGTATGGGAGGGATCGAATTTACCTTTTTTATAAAGCGAGAAGACCGCCGCCCCCATGTTCCATGGCCCGAAGAGGCTGGACCAGGCCGCCTTCGCCCATCCGGTGTCGGAAAGGTTCCAGTGGAGATCGTCGGGTCCCAGATCAAGCCAGTATTTCCCTGTGAGCACGTGGGCAAGGGGATATGACACCTGCGTATGGAGGACCATCTTCGGCTGACCGGTAGTCCCCGACGTGAAATAGATGAGCCCTGGATCGCCCGACGCGGTCCTTTCGCCTTCAAGGGCATCGGCTTTGTCACGCTCATTTATATAATCTTTCCATCCCTGCCTGGAAGTACCTTCTCCACAGGCGACGAGGATGGGTGCCACCCCGGCCATGCCCGATATTGCACTTTCCACCTTCGGGGCATCCTCATCTGTTGTGATGACAGCCTTTATATCGGCTGCCGAAAGTCTGTATGCTATGTCTTTTGACGAAAGGAGAGTCGTTGACGGAATCGGGACCGCATTGAGCCTCATCAGGGCCAGCATAACCTCCCACCATTCAGGGACGTTGGGGAGCATGACAAGGACCTTGTCGCCTTTCCCGATCCCCAGTCTTCTCAGACCGCCTGCGCCCTTCGAGGAGAGGACCGTCAGCTGCCGGAAAGTGAATCGACGCTCACGCCTGCCGTCGGTCCAGAAGAGGGCCTGCCGGTTGCCCCACCTGTCGAAAACGTCGAGAGGGAAAGAGAAACGTTCAGGGACCGGGAGAACGAACTCACGATATTCTCTGTCGTAGTCCGTCATGTTCGGCGCTTTTTCCACAGGGAATGGTAACAATTTAATCATGCTTAAATCCAGATGCGAAGCGGCAGTGAGCTTGAGCGAAGTTCGGGATTTAAACAGCCTTGGAGATATCGACAAACGCTCACGACTGCCGACTTTTTTCTTGAACATGCTGGGTAAGGAGCTGACAGAACTCCTCTTTGTTCGTTCGATATGAGCGTTCAGCCTTTCCTTTCAGCTGGGGTGATCAGTGCTCGATATATGCGTGGAGGATGCCTTGGTCCTCAACATACCAATGAAATTTCGCCCGCCATCATGTCCATGAGTTATTTCACATATTCATATATTTGACAAAGCAGTTGTGTGTTGATAGCCTGTAGTCATGCGGCTCGGTAGTTGGCGTTATGACAAGGGGGCGGGATAACGTTTGGAACGGAAATTGCTGCGTCAGTCGGTCCTGGTCTCGGAAGATAGGCCTTCCTTTTTTTTGAAAAGTATCAATGTAGCATTCCCGATTTCCGGATTGCGGTACTGCCCGGGGTGGATGGACTGGAGGTGCTGAAAACCATCAAGTCCGATCCCGGCCTGCTCCGCATCCCCGTGGTCGTGTTGACCACGTCCGCGGTCGAAGCAGACATGGCAAGGGCCTATGACAACCATGCCAACAGCTATCTCGTCAAGCCGGTGGAGTACTCTCATTTTGTCGAATTGATGGACACGCTCGGCTATTACTGGCTGGCCTGGAACCGGCGGCCGCTTACTGATGAGTAAGGGAGCATAGTATGGCAGGGGAGCATTTGAAGATCCTGATTGCAGAGGATGAAGCGGCGCATGCAGAGGCCATCTCGCGGGCTTTTAAGGCGGCAGGGAAGCCTGTGGAGGTCCTGGTTGCCGGAACGCTGTCGGAATTCCGCCGTTTTGCGGCAGAGCTTGCGCCTGATATAGCCCTGATGGACCTCAACCTTCCCGACGGCCGTGCGATTGAGGTCCTGACCTCTCCTCCGGAGAATGGAGAATTTCCCATCATAGTCATGACAGCCTATGGTAGTGAGCAGATGGCGGTGGAGGCCATAAAATCGGGCGCTCTGGACTACGTGGTCAAATCGCCTGAGGCCTTTGCCTCCATGCCGCGGGCTGTGGAGCGTGCGCTGCGGGAATGGAATCTGCTCCAGGAGCACAAGAACTTCGACAAGACGCAGCAGGCCTCTCTGCGCTTTCTGAAACTGGTGCATAAACATACCGAGACCAGGCCGCTTCTGGAAGAACTTGCTTCCGAGATCAAAGAATATACGGAATGCGATTCCGCGGCAATCCGCGTGCTTGATGAGGAGGGGAACATACCCTACCACGCGTACAGCGGCTTCAGCACAAAATTCGTTGAGATGGAGAGCCCTCTTTCGGTGCACTCCGACCAATGCATGTGTATTAACGTGATCAATGGAACAACAGACCCCCGCCTGCCGTTTTATACACAGGGGGGGTCTTTTTATATGAACGGCACGACACGTTTTCTCGCCACGGTTTCGGAAAAAGAAAAGGGAAAAACCAGAAACATGTGCAACAGGGAGGGATACGAATCCGTGGCGCTGGTGCCTTTTCGCAGCGGCGGACGCATTCTCGGGCTCATCCATGTGGCGGACCACAGGGAGAACATGGTCCCGCTCAAGATGGTAGAGCAACTGGAGAGTGTGGCGTTGCAGCTCGGCACCGCCTTTCAGAGAGCGAACGCCGAGGCTGCCCTGCGAAAAAGCGAAGCGGGATACCGCCATCTGTTCGACAATATGCTTGAAGGCTATGCGTACTGCAGGATGCTTTATATTGGAAACACGCCTCAGGACTTCGTCTATATCCGCACCAATAAGGCATTCGAAGAACTGACCGGACTGAAGAACGTGGTCGGCAAAAAGGTCAGCGAAGTCATACCCGGCATCCGGGAGTCGGACCCCGAGTTGCTCAGTTTGTACGGCAGGGTCGCCATGACCGGCAGGCCGGAACGGTTCGAGATGTACATTGCGTCCCTGGGCATCTGGTTCTCGATCTCCGCTTACAGTACCGAAAAAGAATATTTTGTAGCCGTGTTTGACAACATTACCGAACGCAAGCGAACCGAGGAGGCGCTCAGGGCGTCAGAGCGTCAGTACAGGCAACTGGTGGACAACGCACTCGTCGGAGTATACAGGTCGACACTTGAAGGAAAGTTCCTGTATGTAAACGATGCGATGGCCAGGATGTTTGAATGCGAAAACGCGGATGAAATGATGGGGCTGCCCGTCGAGATGAGGTACAAAAGTCCCGGGGACCGGCAGGCGTTCCTGAATGTCCTCAGGGAACAGGGGAAGGTCCCCAACTACGAGCTCGAAGTCCCCACAAAATCGGGGAAACTTAAAACCATCGCCATAAGTGCCGCTTATGAGGACGGCGCCATCACGGGAATGGTCACCGATATCACCGAGCGCAAACATCTTGAAGCGCAGCTCCGCCACGCCCAGAAGATGGAGGCTGTCGGCACGCTGGCAGGTGGGATTGCCCACGATTTCAACAATATACTCAATGTGATCATAGGATATGGGAAAATTGTGCTGGACAAGCTGGAGGCCGACAGCCCTTCCAGGGGCCATATGAATGAAGTGCTCTCCGCCGCCGAGAGGGCTGCAGCCCTCACAAGAAGACTGCTTGCTTTCAGCAGAAAACAGGTTGTCGCCATGGAGCCCTCTAATGTAAATGAACTTATAACCGACATTAAGGCAATGCTCGCCCGGATCATCGGCGAGGATGTCGATTTTAATCTTGATCTTTCCGACAAGCGCCTTTTCGTAATGGCGGACGCCGGGCAGATAGAACAGGTGCTTATGAACCTGGCGGCTAATGCCAGGGACGCCATGCCGAAAGGGGGACGTCTGACTATCGCCACGGGACTTAAGGAAATGGATGATGAATATATTGCAGTTTACGGCTATGGGGAGCCGGGAAGGTATGCACTAATCACGGTTTCCGACACAGGAGAGGGAATAGACGCGGAAACTCAGAAGAAGATATTCGAGCCTTTCTTTACAACAAAAGGCATAGGAGAAGGTACGGGGCTCGGCCTCGCAATCTCCTACGGAATAATAAAGCAGCATAGCGGATACATCAAGGTTTACAGCGAACCGGCGCGAGGCACCTTATTTAAGATATACCTGCCTCTCATCGCCGCCCCCCAGTCCACTATCGGTAAGACAGATGCCCCTGTCCCTGTCACAGGCGGAAATGAGCGGATACTCGTGGCCGAGGACGACCCTTCCCTGAGGAAATTGACGAGTATAGTCCTTGAGTCGTTCGGCTACAGTGTAATCATCGCAGAGGACGGAGAAGACGCGATCACGAAATTCATGAAAAACATGGACGGGATCCAGCTCGTGGTGCTCGACATGATTATGCCGAAGAAAAACGGGAAGGAGGTCAGCGAGGTGATCAGAAAAATGAGACCTGGAATAAAGATACTGTTTGCGAGCGGATATACGATGGACATCATCCAGACCAGGGAACTGGCGGAATCCGGCTTTGACTTTATTCATAAACCGATCCAGCCGAAAGACCTCCTGAGAAAGGTGAGGGAGATTCTGGACAGATGAAGGCCGGCTTTCGCCGGTGTTCACCACGGGTTTTTCACTTCTCGAAATGAAAAGGCACACTTACGCAGACCACTCCTTTTTTGAAAAGCAGGATGCCTTTGATGAAAAGGGCAGTCTGATTGTGGAGGAGATGGTGCCACCATTTTGAAGGCACGAACTCCGGCAGTACGACGGTGATAATGCCTTCGCGATACCTGTCCCGGACTTCATCTATATAATCTATCAAGGGTTCCGTTATGGAGCGATAGGGGGACTCCAGGATGTTCAGAGGGACCCCCATGCAGTGCCTGTCCCACTTGGTCTTCATCTTCTCGGTCTCGACCGGATCGATGCAGACATATGTCGCTACAACGTCATCAGACAGAGCCTTCGCATACCTGATCGCATTGATCACCGCCTGCTGTATCCCCGAAACGGGTATAACTACCGAATGGTGCTTATATTCTTTTTCACCTGTCAGGCACCTTTCGAGGGAGAGCTGCTCTGCAACAGAGAGGTAATGCTGATGTATCTTCTGCGTGAGGAGGACCAGCATGGGGATGGCGATGAGAATTATCCAGGCGCCGTGGGAAAACTTTTCGGCGGCGATTATTACCAGGACGACACCTGTAACAAGCCCCCCTATGCCGTTTATAAGGGCGCTTTTGAGCCACCCTCTTCCCCTGTCTTTTATCCAGTGTTTCACCATGCCTATCTGTGACAGAGTGAAGGCCGTGAAAACGCCGACAGCATAAAGAGGGATGAGCAGATGGGTTTCACCCCTGAAGAGCACCAGGAGCAGGGCCGAGAGAAAACCCAGTATGAGTATGCCGTTTGAGAACACAAGCTTGTCTCCGCGGTTGCTCAACTGCCTCGGCAGGTAGCGGTCGTTCGCCAGGATGGAAGAGAGCCTTGGGAAATCCGAGTACGATGTATTCGCGGCAAGGATCAGTATGAGGGCGGTTGCGAACTGGATCAAGTAATAGACCGGGCCCTTCGAAAATATTGTCCTCGCAAGCTGCGACAGTACTGTCTCGTTTGCATTGGGCAGGATGCCGTAATAATGCGCATAGTACGCTATGCCGATGGTAAGAACCGCAAGGGTAAAGGCCATCCATACAAGGGTGGTCCCGGCGTTCTTCGCCTCCGGGGCTTTGAACGCCTTCACGCCGTTTGAGACAGCCTCTATACCGGTAAGTGTTGCACACCCGGAAGCGAAGGCCTTCAATATGATGAAGATCGGGAAGATGTTCGACGTTGCAGCACCCATTTCTTTATAAGTCACGTGGGGGAGGGAAAAGGATTTCATAAAACTCGCGCCTATAAGCAAAAGAAGGCTGCCGATAAATATATATACGGGCAGCGTAAACACTCTGCCGGTTTCCCTGAGCCCTCTGAGATTTACTATCGTAATAAACAATATGGCCAGAAGGCACAAAAGGATGGTATGCTCCCGAAGAGCCGGGAATGCCGACGTAATTGCCGCGATGCCGGCCGCGATGCTGACGGTAACGGTCAGGACGTAGTCTATGAGAAGCGCCGACCCGGCAACCAGCCCCGGATAGGTCCCGAGGTTGTCTTTTGCGACTATATACGCCCCGCCGCCGGAGGAATATGCCTGTATTGTCTGGTAGTAAGAGGTGGCGACGATCGCTACAAGGACGACAATCGCGACAGCTATGGGAAGAAGGTAATGCAGGAAAGCCGTCCCCCCGGCAACAAGGGCGAAAAGGATTTCTTCAGTGCCATAGGCGACTGATGAGAGCGGGTCCGAAGAAAAGACCGCCAGCCCCATTGTCTTTGACAGCCGCTCGTGTTTTTCCTTGACTGTTTCGATGGGACTGCCGATAAGAAAACTCTTGATAGACATGACGTCCTCCCTTTGGGCAAGGAGGAGCTGAAAATAAAAAACCGCCGGCAACGCAGCGGTTTCATCTCTGTCCATTGCCCTTCCAAACGCCTGCGAGGTTAGCTGACGGGCTCGGGATTGGAAGTCCCCTATTCCCTATGCTCACGGCACCGGGAAATACGCCCCAAAATTGGGTCCCCCGTATCCATTCTTTGAATGGATCTCGGCTACATGTTCAATCAATATTAAAACATGCGGTGTTTCTTTTCAATATCCGAAGGTCTTTTTGACGTTTTTTAACACTATTTTTATATCCTTGAATCTCTTCTTTGCACCTGTTTTACAGGACAACTTGATATGATTCGATTATGGAGGTCGTTTATCTGAATCGCCGGTGCTTCCTCCTGTCACATGGCTTCGGAGCATGGAAGCAGGCGGTTCTCGCGGAGGAGGTAATTACATGGATATGGTTTTCTCCTGTATTATGGTCATTTTATTCGTCATCAGCTGGCTCTTCATGACGCTGGCTGAGCGGGTGTAGAGGAAGAAAATGGATATATTCTACTGGATCGGCGGCATAATCGCCGTCTGCCTCTTTGGCTATCTCGTGGTCGCCCTTCTCAAGCCGGAGATATTCTCATGACCGGTAACGACGCCCTGCAGATCGTTCTGTACTTCGCTGTCCTGTTGCTCATTGCAGGGCCGCTCGGTATTTACATGGCCCGGGTCTACGAGGGTCAACCCTGCGGCCTGGACCGGCTCCTCGGACCTCTTGAGCGCCTCCTCTACAAACTTTGCGGCATTGAGCCAGGCGAGGAGATGGACTGGAAGAAGTATGCGGCATCGGTGCTCCTCTTCAGTGCGGCCGGGATGCTTTTTCTATATCTCCTTCTGCGCATCCAGGGGATGCTGCCTCTGAACCCGCAGAAATTCCCATCGGTAGCTCCGGACCTTGCCTTCAATACCGCCGTAAGCTTTGTCACCAATACCAACTGGCAGAACTACGGTGGGGAAGCGTCTCTGAGCTATCTCACGCAGATGGCCGGGCTGACGGTCCAGAATTTCGTGTCGGCCGCAGCAGGGATGGCGGTGCTGGTTGCCCTGATCCGGGGATTCACAAGGCACTCTGCAGAAACCATCGGCAATTTCTGGGTAGACCTTATCCGAACCGTACTTTACATTTTGTTGCCGCTTTCGCTTGTTTTCTCCCTTCTCCTTGTCTCCCAGGGGGTCGTCCAGAGCTTCAGCGCGTACAAGAACGTGACTCTCATTGAACCCTTCGCATACGCAGGTCCGAAGCTGGACGAAAAGGGCGATGTGGTGACGGACGCCGAAGGCAGGCCGGTCATCGAGAAGAAAGAGGTGACACAACAGGTCATACCTATGGGGCCTGCTGCCTCTCAGATCGCCATAAAACAGCTTGGCACGAACGGCGGAGGATTTTTTAATGCCAATTCCTCCCATCCCTTCGAAAACCCGACACCTTTTTCCGATTTTCTGGAGCTGCTGGCGATACTTCTTATTCCGGCGTCGCTCTGCATGACCTTCGGGAAAATGGTCGGCGACGTGAGGCAGGGGCGGGCTCTGATTGCGGCGATGCTGATCATTCTTGTCGTTCTGGCATCATTGTGCGTATGGGCGGAGCAGAGGGGCAACCCCCGTCTCCAAGCTTTCGGGATAGATCAAGTGGCAAACAGCCTGCAGCCCGGCGGCAACATGGAGGGCAAGGAGGCACGCTTCGGGATCGTGGATTCCGCGCTCTGGGCGACCGCGACCACGGCCGCCTCAAACGGTTCCGTCAATTCCATGCACGATTCCTACACTCCGCTTGGAGGCATGTTCCCCCTGCTTCTGATCCAGCTGGGCGAGGTCATCTTCGGCGGCGTCGGCTCGGGTCTTTACGGTATGCTGATATTCGCCATAATCACCGTGTTTGTTGCCGGCCTGATGGTAGGCCGCACACCTGAGTATCTCGGCAAGAAGATAGAGATGTTCGAGATGAAGATGGCGGCGCTTGTGATCCTTATAGTGAATGCACTTGTAAAAACGGGCACTGCTCTGGCTGTTTCGACTAAGGCAGGGGCAGCCGGCGTCGCCAACCCGGGACCCCACGGGTTTACCGAAATCCTGTATGCCTTTTCGTCCGCGGCCAACAATAACGGCAGCGCCTTTGCGGGTCTGAACGGAAACTCGGTCTTCTATAATACCGCTCTCGGGGTTGCAATGTTCATAGGACGCTTCTGGGTGATCATCCCCGTGCTTGCTATCGCCGGGGCCCTGGCAAAGAAGAAACAGGTCCCGCCCGGACTGGGGACCCTGCCGACCCATACGCCCCTCTTCGTGGCATTTCTGATCGGCGTCATCCTGATAGTCGGCGCCCTGACTTTCATGCCCAGCCTGGCCCTCGGGCCAATAGCAGAGCGGTTGATGATAATTGGTCGATAAAGAACATGACCTTACTTTAAGGGGAGGAATTAACCCCCTCTTGGGTTAAGAGGGGGGGAGGGGGCGATACCAGGGAAAAAACATGAGGAGAATATGAGCAGAAAATCAAAAAAGAAATCTCTACTTGAGCCGTCTATCCTGGCGCGAGCCCTGCGGGATTCACTGAGGAAACTCAATCCCCTCTATCAGCTCAGGAATCCTGTCATGTTCGTGGTCGAAGCGGGCAGCATTCTTACAACGCTTCTTTTCTTTTACTCGCTTTACGGAAGAGGGGAGGGGTCTCCCGGCTTCATCCTCAATATATCCATCTGGCTCTGGATCACTGTGCTCTTCGCCAATTTTGCCGAATCCATGGCCGAAGGGCGCGGCAAGGCCCAGGCCGCATCCCTGCGCAGCTCCCGGAAGGAAATAGAGGCAAAGCTGCTTTCCTCCCCGGACAGGAACTCGAATATCGTCTATGTTCCCTCCTCACAACTGAAGAAGGGAGACCATGTGCTTGTTGAGGCCGGCAATGTCATCCCCGGAGACGGAGAGGTTGTAGAAGGGGTCGCATCGGTCAATGAAAGCGCGATCACCGGCGAGAGCGCGCCCGTCATAAGGGAAAGCGGCGGAGACAGGAGCGCGGTCACAGGCGGTACGCAGGTCCTCTCGGACTGGCTTGTGGTCAGGATTACCGCCAACCCCGGGGAGACCTTCCTCGACAGGATGATCTCGATGGTCGAAGGCGCAAAACGCCAGAAGACCCCGAATGAGATCGCCCTGGATATACTCCTGGCCGCCCTCACCATCATCTTCCTGCTCGTAACGGTGACCCTGCTTCCATTCTCAATCTTCAGTGTGAAGGCCGCCGGCCACGGCAGTCCCGTGACTATAACGGTGCTCGTTGCTCTCCTGGTCTGCCTGATACCTACGACCATAGGCGGGCTTCTTTCTGCCATCGGCATAGCCGGCATGGACAGGATGATCCAGGCGAATGTGATAGCCATGTCGGGCCGGGCGGTGGAGGCGGCAGGGGACGTGGACGTCCTCCTTCTGGATAAAACCGGGACAATCACCCTCGGCAACCGGCAGGCCACGATGTTTCTTCCTGCGGCAGGAGTGGAGAGCCGGACACTTGCCGATGTCGCCCAGCTCGCGTCTCTTGCGGACGAGACACCAGAGGGACGAAGTATAGTCGTTCTGGCAAAGGAGGAATACGGTATCCGCGAACGTGACATCCATGCGCTCCGCGCCGAATTTGTTCCCTTCACGGCCCAGACCCGGATGAGCGGCGTGAACCTTAATGGGAGGGAGATCCGCAAAGGGGCGACAGATGCTGTAGAAAAATATGTCACGGCAAACGGGGGAAAATTCCCCCACGATGTTCGAGCTGTCGTCGATGATGTCGCCAGAGAGGGGGCAACTCCGCTCGTCGTTGCCGAGGGGACAAAAGTGCTGGGAGTGATCAGGCTGAACGACATTATCAAGGGAGGGATCAAAGAACGGTTCGCCGAAATGAGGCATATGGGCATCAAGACTATCATGATCACCGGCGACAACCCACTCACTGCCGCAGCAGTTGCCGCCGAGGCCGGGGTGGACGATTTCCTGGCGGAGGCTACCCCGGAGGCGAAGCTGAAGCTGATCAGGGAACATCAGGCGGGGGGGAGGCTGGTGGCCATGACCGGCGACGGGACAAACGACGCGCCGGCTCTTGCCCAGGCTGACGTGGCGGTAGCGATGAATACCGGTACGCAGGCGGCAAAGGAAGCGGGCAACCTGGTGGACCTCGACTCCAATCCTACGAAGCTGATAGAAATCGTCGAGATCGGCAAGCAACTGCTGATGACACGCGGCACTCTGACGACCTTCAGCATCGCCAACGACGTTGCGAAGTACTTTGCCATTCTTCCTGCGGCCTTTGTCTCCACCTATCCGGCTCTGGCGGCACTCAACATTATGGGCCTTTCGACGCCGCAGAGCGCGGTGCTTTCGGCGGTGATCTTCAATGCGCTGATAATCGTATTCCTGGTCCCTCTTGCGCTTAGGGGGGTGAAATACCGTCCCCTGGGCGCACAGGTGATCCTCCGGAACAATGCTCTTATTTATGGTATCGGGGGGCTGATTGTCCCGTTCATCGGCATAAAGCTGATCGACATGCTCATAACGGCCCTGGGAATCGTGTCTCGCAAAGGAGGATGAAAAGGACACCCTCCCTTAATCCCTCCCCTCACGGGTGGGTGTTTATTAAGTCCCCTCGCCCCTTGCGGGAGAGGGCTAGGGTGAGGGGTATTTTCGGAGGAATGACAGGCAACATGAGTCTGAAAAGAAATTGGAGAGGATAATGACAAAAATGATCCGTAAGGCGCTTATGGCGCTTCTTCTGTTTACGATACTCACCGGGTTCGTTTACCCCATGGTCGTCACCGGCATCGCGCAGGCGATCTTTCCTTCTCAGGCAAACGGCAGCATCTTAAACAGGGACGGCAAACCGGTCGGGTCGGAGCTTATCGGCCAGCAGTTCGGGGAGCCCGGCTATTTCTGGGGAAGACCCTCGGCCACAAACCCATATGCCTACAACGGGGCCTCGTCCTCCGGCTCCAACCTCGGCCCCAACAACCCCGAACTAGTTAAAGCGGTGCGGTCGCGTGTTCAGACCCTCCACGCCGCGGACCCGGACAACCGGAGCAAGGTCCCAGTGGATCTCGTCACTTCATCGGCCAGCGGGCTGGACCCGGAGATCAGCCCGGCTGCCGCAGAATACCAGGCTGAGAGGGTGGCAACTACGCGGGGGGTCGATGTATCAACCGTCCGAGCACTAATTGCACTTCAGACACGCGGACGCTGGCTGGGGCTGTTCGGTGAGCCGGCTGTGAATGTTCTTGAATTGAATCTGGCTCTCGATGGACTACCAAAACGAGAGCTGCAAAAGGACAACCCATGAAAATGAATATTGCAAAGACGCTTGGTGTCCTCTTCCTTTGTCTGACGGTCAATACCCCCCTGACGGTTTCGGCTGTATCATATCAGCCGCCGCTCTTCCACCGTCATGGAGTGTATGAGACCTTCATGAGGGGTGATATCGTCTACCTTTTTCAGAGCGGCACTGCCGACGTGAGGAGTACAATTCATGTAAATGACGTTCTGACCGTCCATAGAATCGAGTCATCGTGCACCGTCAAGGTGACGGGGAGAGTCAGGATCCTTTCCTATGTCAATGGAACATATCTCAAGGCCGAAGTCGTGGAGGGGGAGATCAAACGGGATGACATCGCGACAAAGGGTAATGTCTCGTGTCTTGTCATCTCGGCAGGCTTGTGCAAGCGTCAGCCGTAAGGATGTGTGTTGCCGCGATCGCTGAAAAGTGCGAAAATCAGGTAGACACGGAGGGGGTGAATGGAAGAGAGAAGGCCGAGCCCTGATCTGCTGCTTGCAAAGGTGCAGAAGGAAGAGGAAAGCGCCCGGCATGGCAGGCTGAAGATTTTTTTCGGGGCCGCTCCGGGCGTCGGGAAGACCTACGCTATGCTCGAAGCAGCCCAGCGGAGACGTTCCGAGGGCGTCGATGTTGTCGTCGGGCTGGTCGAAACACATGGGCGGAAAGAGACGGAACTGCTTCTTGCAGGGCTTGAAATAATGCCGCGCCGGTCCGTTGAGTACCGCGGAACATCCCTTGCCGAGTTCGACATCGATGCCGCCCTGGAACGGAACCCGGCTCTCATTCTGATCGATGAACTTGCCCACACAAACTCACCGGGCTCTCGCCACAAGAAGCGCTGGCAGGACGTGTTCGAGCTGCTCGCGGCGGGCATCAATGTCTACACAACTCTGAATGTGCAGCATCTTGAAAGCCTTAACGACGTTGTGGCCCAGATTACCGGTATCAGGGTGCGTGAAACCCTGCCGGATTCAGTGCTCGACCGCGCAAACGAGATAGGGCTTGTCGACCTTCCGCCCGAGGAGATCCTGCAGCGGCTGAAGGAAGGCAAGGTGTACGTGCCGGAACTGGCGGCGCGGGCCAGAGAGAATTTTTTCCGGCAGGGGAACCTGCTTGCCCTCAGGGAATTGGCCCTCCGCCGCACCGCCCAGCAGGTCGACGAGCAGATGCAGAGCTACCGTGAGGTCAAGGGCGTCAGTCAGGTATGGCCTGCAGCAGAGCGAATCCTGGTCTGCGTGGGGGCGAACCCGGGGGCAATACGGCTGATCCGTGCCGCAAAGCGCATGGCTGCAGGCCTCAGGGCCGAGTGGATTACGGCATATGTGGAGGCCCCTGCCAAGGTTAAACCAACTGAAGCGGACCTCAGACAGCTTGCCGGACTTATGCGTCTGGCCGAGAGCCTCGGGGCTGAAACGGCGACACTCTCCGGCCACAAGGCCAGCGAAGAGGTACTGTCCTATGCGCGGAGCCGAAATGTGACAAAGATCATTATCGGCAAACCCACTCATGCCCGATGGAAAGATAAGTTGTTCGGCTCAATGCTTGATGAAGTGGTAAGAGGCAGCGGAGACATCGATGTCTATGTAATAAGCGGCGATACGGAAGCGCCTGTACCGCGTCAGGTATTCAAGTCCCGAAGACGAAAAACGAAGCGGGAGGACTGGTATCTGAGCATGGCCACTGTCGGGGTCTGTACAGGCATAGCCGCGCTGATGGTCCACTTCGTTGCGCCGGCAGATCTTGTGATGGTCTATCTCCTTGGCGTCGTCTTTACTGCAAGCAGAACGGGGAAAGGCCCTTCGCTTCTTGCCACGCTGCTCAGTGTCCTGGCTTTTGATTTTTGCTTCGTGCCGCCGCGCTATACCTTCGAGGTGAGCTCTCCCAGCTATCTAATCACCTTTGCCGTTATGTTCACCATTGCGTTTGTGATCAGCAGGCTCACCCTGAAGGTCAGCGACCAGGCAAATGCTGCGAGACAGCGCGAGCGGAGAACGGCCGCGCTCTACAGCCTGAGCCGCAAGCTCGTGCACGAACGCGGGATAGAACAGTTGAGCGCCATTGCTGTGAAACACATCAGTGAGGTCTTTTCGAGCCATGTCGTCGTCCTCGTCCCGGACGAGAATGGAAATCTCGCCGTCCCTGTAACGGGACCGGGCACCTTCGCGCTTGACCAAAAGGAGTTGAGCGTTGCACAGTGGACGTTCGACCACCGCCAGAGGGCTGGGCTGGGGACCGATACCCTTTCGGGAGCGAAGGCGCTATACCTTCCCCTCGCCGCCGCATCCAGGACAATCGGGGTGATCGGCATTATTCCGGCTTCGCCCCAGGGCTTTTTCGATCAGGAGCAGGTCCACGGCCTGGAGAGCTTCGCCGACCAGATCGCCATGGCGATCGAACGCGCTTCGCTGGCGGAAGAGGCCCAGCAGGCGCTCCTGAAAGCTGAGACAGAGACACTGCGGAATACCCTTCTCAGCTCGGTTTCCCATGACCTGCGCACCCCTCTGGCCGCAATCACTGGTGCGGCAAGCACGCTTCTTCAAAAGGACATGTCGTTCGATGCATACCAGCGGCAGGAGCTGCTCCAGACCATCTACGAGGAGGCGGACCACCTGAATCAGATCATCCGCAACGTCCTCGGCATGACGCGTCTGGAGGCGGGAGCGATAACGATAAAAAAAGAGTGGCTGCCTGTCGAGGAAATTATCGGCGCAGTGCTCAACCGTTTTGAAGAAAGACTTAAGGGCAGACCCGTCAATATATCCCTGCCGGAAGATTTGCCGCTGGTTTCTTTTGACCCTCTCCTGATAGAGCAGGTACTTGTAAATCTCCTCGACAATGCCATTAAATATACTCCGCCTGAGACGCCGATAGAGCTCTCTGCATATGTAAAAGACGGAGAGATGTTCATCGAAATTGCAGACAGGGGCAAAGGTATTCCTTTCGGTGAGGAAGAAAGGATATTCGATAAATTCGTGCGCGGCTCTGTTGCCGGAGGGGGGATCGGGCTCGGTCTTACTATCTGCAGGGCCATCATCACGGCGCACGGGGGACGGATTCGGGCGGAGAACCGCCCGGATGGGGGTGCGATTTTCCGCTTCTCCCTGCCTCTCGGCAAGCAGCCTCCAATGGCTGAACTGGCAGAAAATGATGAATAAAATATGACAGAAGCCAAGGCATCGATTCTGCTGATCGAGGATGAACCCCAGATGAGGCGGTTTCTAAGGGTCACGCTCCAGGGCCATGGCTACCGGCTCTATGAGGCTTTTTCGGGAGAGCAGGGCCTGGTGGAGGCCACCACACGCAACCCGGACGCAGTGTTGCTGGATCTTGGTCTGCCGGACATGGACGGGATCGAGGTAACAAAGAGATTCAGGGCATGGAGTGAAGTGCCCATCATAGTAATTTCAGCCCGGGAGCAGGAAGAGGACAAGGTCAAAGCGCTTGATGCAGGTGCCGACGATTATCTCACCAAACCCTTCGGAGCCGGCGAACTCCTGGCACGCATACGGGTGGCCCTCCGGCATTTGGCCCTGAAACAGTCCGGGCAGAGAGAACCCGTGTTCACCCTCGACGACCTCAAGGTCGACCTTGGAAAGAGACAGGTATTCTTGAAAGACCGCGAAATCCACCTCACCCCTATCGAATACCGTCTGCTGACTGTGCTGATAAAGAATGCCGGCAAGGTCGTAACGCACACCCAGCTGCTGAAGCAGGTATGGGGCCCCGTATACTCCGATCAAACCCAATACCTTCGCGTCTATATGACATCGCTCCGCCGCAAACTCGAAGCAGACCCGGCCCGGCCTAAATTCCTGATTAACGAACCGGGAGTCGGCTACAGGCTCAAATTGCCCGCATGACAAGCAGCGACACGTTTCATCTATTTACTAAGAAGTGCATAAGTATGATAACGTTATTTGTCACTCCGGCTTGTCCGGAGTCTTTTTGGGGAAGGATTCCCGACGAGCGGGAATGACACCCTACTAATGCACTTATTAGTAACTGCCAGAGTAATAATATCAAATCCGCAATTTATTCCTTTCGGGAAGATAACGGTACTACCGCCACTTTACTTTGAGGTCACCGCTTTTTCCCCGCGATAAGGCAGTAGCCGAGATGGCCGCTTTCGAAGATCTTCTCCGACTCCCACACCGTCTTCAGTCCGGCTAATCCCCATCTACGGGCCACCGTGAGGAAGATCCTGAACTGCCCCCGCATCCCCAGCCGCAGCTTTATCTGGTGCGTCCATTCGCGGAGGAGAAACGATCTGTCCTCGGCCGTCACGTTAAGCAGCCCGGCCCGCTCGAAAAGGGCTTTCCACCCTTCGAGCGTCTCCGGCCTTTCGTTCTCGATTTCCGCAAGCCGGCGTCTGAAATCATCCGGCGCGCCCTGCTTCCAGCAGACGTCGTGCATCCCGACGCACCCACCCCGTTTTGCGACTCTCACCATTTCGCCGGCCGCCTTCTCCTTGTCAAGGAGGCAGACCGTACATTCAGAGATCACCGCATCGAAGGTATCGTCGGCAAAAGGAAGATGATGGGCGTCCCCCTTTATGAACTCGGTCCGCAAACCTCTCTCCCGCGCCTTTCTCCCGGCCCTTTCAACCATATAGTCAGAGATGTCGACGCCCGTGACATAACAGCCGTACGTTTCCTCAACACGGCAGGCGCTCTCCCCTGTCCCGGAAGCCACATCCAGCACCCTCGCACCCTCCCTGATGCCGCAATGCTCCGCCAGTTCCATTGTAATTTCCATTCCGCCGGGGTGGAGGATCTCGATGCCGATGTCTTCCGTCTCTATGAGTTTTTCCAGGGACGGCTGCTCATTCCGACCGCCGGATGAGCTCATGTCTGCATCTTCTTGAAGTATTCGGGATAGAGCCTCTTGACGCACTCGGGACAAAGTCCGTGACTGAATTGGGCGTCGGAATGATCGGCGACATACTTCTCCACCTCGTTCCAGTATCCCTTGTCATCCCTTATCTTCTTGCAGGAGGCACAGATCGGCAGGAACCCGCTCAGTGTCTTTATTTCATCAAGAGCTTTCCTGAGTTCCAGCACCAGTTTCCCCTGCTCATCGAAGCTCCGCTTGAGACTGGACAACAGAAAAACGACAATGAGGTAAAAAGAGAGGCGGAGGAACAACGTCCACAAATCGGCAAAATATCCCCGATGATGACCAACCCCTGTAGCGTAGCCGGTCAGATACATCGTTAACCCCATCGTTACAGTACTGAAAAGAGACATCAATATCCCTGCCCTGCGGCTGATGTGCCAGACACACAGCAAAATCGGACCAAGATAGAAGACAGAAAGACCGATTTCGTAACCTGTTAAGTAATCGAGCAGACCTATGAACAGATCGATGGAAAAGGCGGTCATCCAGATGAACGGGACTGACTTTTTCTCAAGATATTTCGAGGCGGCCTCCGTCAGTTTCATAATGAACCCACGATTAACAAACCTGATCTATTTTCCTCCTTCCCTCTAATAAAGTAAACAGCCATAATGAAGACAGTGTGAAGAGTCGTTGGTGCAGTGTTCCTTAATCTCTTTTCTTATGTTTGTCTTTCCCTCTTTCCCTCAGAGACCCCGTGGTACTGATCATTTTTCAGGGAAACGCCCGGCAGGCCGTCCTTGACAGGACATTTTTTTGCATATATCATATTGGGAAATTTTTCCCGGAGGGAAAATGAAAAAGGTTTCTTTGCTTGTCTTTTTTTCATTCCTGCTGTTTCTCCCCGATATTTCACGGGCGGCTTTCGAGAAAGGTAATGTCGAGATTACACCTTTCATGGGATATTGCACGGGGGCCACATCGCCTGACCTCTGCCATAAGGACGTTTATGGCCTGCGTGCAGGATATAACATTACAGACAGATGGGAATTTGAAGGGTCTTATGATTATTTTGTCTCCTCGGCATCAATGTTCCATACCGATCTTCTCTATCATTTCACACCCGAAAAGTCTTTTACGCCTTATATCGTCGGAGGAATCGGAACCGCCAATGTACATCCTTCGGATGGAGATCATTACAGTTCTATCTTGGGCGACGTAGGCGTAGGATTCAAATATTATTTCTTGTCCGGCATGGCGTTCAGGGCCGATGTCAGGGACATGGCAACTCATCAGAATAACGTCATCGCTACAGCCGGTATCACCTTTGCGTTCGGCAAAAAAACGCCCAGTCCGGCCCCGACTCCGGCCCCGACACCTGAGCCGACTCCGCTTCCAACCCCTGTCCCGGCTCCTGTGCCGACGCCGGCTCCGACCCCAATCCCGACGCCGGTCCCGACTCCTGAAGCAACACCGACACCGGCGCCGGAACCACAGAAGATAGTCCTTGAGGACGTGCATTTCAAGTTCGACAAGGCCGACCTCACACGGGCCGCCAGGGAGATCCTCGGCAGGAATATTCAGATTATGAAAGAATACCCGGATGTCGACGTGGTCGTCGAGGGGCATACGTCTATGATCGGATCTGCCAAATATAACATGGCTCTCAGCATCCGAAGGGCGAAAAAAGTAGAGAAATATCTCGTACGCCACGGCATCCCCGCCGAAAGGCTGAAAATTATCGGTTACGGAAAAACCAGCCCTGAAGTTCAGGAGAAGAACCCGAAGGACAAGAATTCCGCGGCCGCCAGGATAAACAGAAGGGTACATTTCCGGATTATCATACAGTAATTCCAGTTTTGCAAAGTGTGGAGGGCGGGCATGCGTAAGAACCCCGCATGCCCGCCCTCTTTCTGCCGGACTTAAACAACTGCGAAGTAAACACCACCCCGGTTATTTTAACGGCGGTCCGCTGGTCGCAATTCGGTTATAATATACTTTATGAGAAGGGTTATCCTGAATGCCGCGGCCGCTTCTTTTGTTCTTCTGCTTTTTATTTCCTGCTCCACCACAAAAAAGGCTGTCCCGCCGGTAACGGAGACGCTCCCCTTGCCGCCTGCTGCCGAAACTGTCAAACCTCCTTCTGCCGAATATAAAACTGTCATTCAGTGCAAAGAAGATACGGGGATCACCTTTAACAGCTGTGGAATAAGCGCCCTTCCTTTCATCCGGCCTT
>JBJKOV010000118.1:0-15307 GCA_046707105.1 Thermodesulfovibrionales bacterium | reverse complement strand
GCCTCGCCCTTCCCTTTCCTCATCAGGAAGACGAGAGGGACGATGAGAATCATAAACACGCTCAGCAGATGGAAAGCATCGTTGAAAGACATCATATGTACCTGCCTCTGCAGTTCGCCGTAAATAGCGCCCGCCCCGGCATGTCCGGCGGCAGCAGCTGAAAAACCGTTTCGTTCGAGGAACTGTGTTGAGTGATGCACCGCGGTCTGATAGGTCCTGTCGAAAGGAGTAAGATTTGAGATCAGCTGTGACTGGTGCAGCTGAGCCCTCCTCGCGGCAATAGTCGTAACGAAGGCCACGCCGAAGCTCCCGCCCAGATTTCTAAGGAGATTATAGATAGCGGTCGCATTCCCCATATTCTCTCTGCTGATAGTCGACATCGTCATGGTGGTGAGGGGAATAAAGAGAAGTCCCATGCCGAGGCCGAGCACGATCCTGGGCCAGATTATCGTCCAGAAGCCGGCGTACAGGCTAAACTCGGACATGAGGTAGGTAGAGTAGGCCCCGATAATGATGCCCGAGGCCAGCAGGCCTTTCGGATTCACCTTTGTCACCAGCCTGCCGGCAACAGGCATTGCGATAAGCGTTGCCAGCCCCCCGGGACCGAGCACCATACCTGCAAGAAAGGAGGTGTATCCCATCAGGGTCTGAAGATATATCGGCAGGAGAACGATGCTTCCAAAGAGATTGAAAAAGGCAAAGAACATCACTATGGTGCCCGTAGTAAAGGAGACGTTCTTGAAGGTGCGGAGGTTCATGATCGGATGCTCCGCAAAAAACTCCACTATAAGAAATAGTACAAGCGAGATAAAGGAAATGGCGGCCAGCCATGTGATAAAGTGAGAAGCAAACCAGTCGTCCTGCTGACCCTTGTCGAGCACTATCTGAAGGCACCCGAGACCCAGGGCGAGAAACGCAAGTCCCCAGTAGTCTATCTTCATCTTCATCTTCTTCATGTACGGTGGGTCGAAGATGAAGAATATGACCATGAGAATGGACAGGATACCGATCGGTATGTTGATGAAGAAGATCCAGTGCCAGGACCAGTTGTCGGTAACCCAGCCTCCGAGCAAAGGGCCGATTATCGGGCCGAACATAATGCCGACCCCGAAGATGGCCATCGCCATGCCGTGCTGTTTCCTCGGAAAAGATTCAAGCAAAATGGCCTGCGAGATAGGCTGCAGGGCGCCTCCCCCGATACCCTGAAGTATCCTGAATACCACAAGACTCTGGAGGTTCCAGGCCAGACCGCACAAAAGAGAGCTAACGGTAAACAACCCTATGGATGAAATGAGGTACTTCTTTCTGCCGAAGACCCTGCTCAGCCATCCGGTCATAGGGATGATGATCGCATTGGACACAAGATAAGAGGTTATCGTCCACGTCGACTCATCTATAGTGGCCGAAAGACTGCCCCTGATATGATCAAGGGAGACGTTGACAACCGAGGTGTCCACGATCTCGATAAGCGTGGGCAGCATCACGGTCAGGGCTATGATCCATTTATTGACGGCAGCCTGTTCGTCGGTCATGTCAGTTGTAGCGGAGCACCAAAAGCCAGATCAGTCAGCTCACTTTACCAAAACAGTGGCCACGACAGACATTCCGATTCTCAGGATGTGTTTGGGGTCATCTCCCCTGTCGACAAGGATTTTAACGGGGACCCTCTGCACAACCTTGACGTAATTGCCTGTCGCATTTTCGGGCGGGAAAAGAGAAAAAGCGGAGCCGGTCCCCGCCATAATGCTGTCGACCTTGCCATGAAAAGTCTTGCCCGGATAGCTGTCAACGCTTATTTCGACCTTTTGACCGGGCTTCACCTTGTCCAGTTGTGTTTCCTTATAGTTGGCGGTAACATAAGTTCCTTCCAGGGGGACCACCGCCATAAGAGGCTGACCCGCCTGTATCTGGTTCCCCACTTCAACGCTCTTCTTTGTCACGTAACCGTCTACCGGCGCACAGATCTTCGTATAGCCGGCATTCAATTGGGCCGCTTCAAGGGCGGCCTCTTTCTGTTTTACCAGCGCAGCCTCCGATTGCACTGCCGATTCAGTCTGGCTTATGACGGCCTTCTGCGTGTCGAGAGCAGCCGCCACCTGATTCACCTGATCCTCCGCGGCCCTGACCTGCGCAATACGGACCTTATAGTCAGTCTGCGTCTGCTGGTATCTCTCCTTCGACATGGCCTCCTTCCTGTAAAGGTTTTCGGCCCTCTTTATATCTATCCGGGCCTGATTCAGGTTGGCCTGCTGGAGATCGTCATTGGCCCGACTGGCCCTCAGCTGAAACTGTAACTGCACAAGCCGTTTTCCCGCCGCATCGATCCTCTTCCGAGCCTCAGCCAACTTCGCCTTCTCCACATGAAGTGCCGCCTCGGACTCTTTTACCCTCACATCATAATCCACCGGATCGAGATCAACGAGGTCATCGCCCTTCTTGACATACTGGTTATCGTCGACATTCACCGCTTTTACCGTCCCATTGACCTTGAATGCAACTGTGTAAACATTCCCTTCCACGTATGCGTCGTCGGTCGAAATGTGAGTGCTCTTATATTGCAGATAAAGGTAAACGGCGACTATCGCAATAACGCCGATAACAGAAAAGATGATCCCGGCTGCAACCTTTCTCCTGTGATTATTGCCTTTGCTGGACGTCTCTTCCATTAGCGATATACCTCCGATAGTTCTTTTCCCATAGAGTATAAAATTGCGGCATCGGCCTTGCTCAGGTCATATGCCGCCCTGTAATAGTTGGTTTCAGCGACGGTCAGAAGCGTCACGGCGTCGAGTACGTCTGTAGCCGTGCCCACACCTTCCTCGTACTTGGTCCTGTTTATCCTGAGGTTCTCCTTCGCCTGCTGAATGGCATCCTTTGTCGTCTCCAGACGCTCACGCGCCGTTTTTGAGTCAAGAATATATTTTTCGACCTCAAGTTTTATATCATCAATAAGCTTATTTCTCTGTTCCTGCAGCCTTTCCTTCTGCTGCTCAATCTTCAATGCCTCAGCCGTCGTCTTTCCCCCGTTAAAAAGGTTGATGCTGAGCCCGAGGACCATCGACCAGTTGTCGTCGTGCAGAAGGTAATCATTCTTTTCATAATCGTAGGCCCCTCTGACAAAAACCCTCGGATAATATTCCGCCTTCTTCGAGACCTCCTGCAGGTTAAGCGACTTCAATGTCCCGTCTATGATCAGCACCTCAGGTCTCTCCTTCTCCGCAACCTCCCACGCCTTCTCCAGATTTATGCCGGCCACCTCTACGGGCTCCCTGATGTCCTCAATCCCGGTCCGGGCGGTGAGTGGCCGCGCAACGGCGTCGTTGAGGTTGGACATGTTGATCTCCCTCAGGTTCTTGGAGGCCAGCAGCCTCTGTCTGGCGTCCGAAAGCCTCACCTCGGCCTGGAGCAGGTCGTTTTTCGTAATGACGCCTTCCTCGTAGAGATTCCTGGCGTCCTTAAGGTGAGATTCGAGCCTGTCGACCTCTTCGCCCGCCACGAGGACCATCTTGTCAGATTCCAGGAGATTAAAATACAAAAAAGCGAAGTTCACCTCCACCAGGTTTCTGATCCTGTCTGTATCGAGCTTTGTCGTCTCCAGTATCGCCCTGCTCGCATCATACCTGGCAGCGTCCCGTCTGAAATCGTAAAGGGTCTGCTCTATGGAGACATTGTATGCAAGAAAACTCCTGTTCGAAGTTGGAGCGGAAAGGTCTCCGAACAGGGCTATCGGCTGATAGGCAAGAAAAGTCTGGCTGACACCGGCGTCAACCTTCGGCAGGAGATAGGATTTTTCGATGAGCGTGTCGCTTTTGGCTATCTCCTCACCGCGGTGGGCGATCCTCAGAAGCTTGCTGCTCTGGACAGCAAGTTTTAGCCCCTCGGAAAATGTCAGCGTCCCGGCATGCGCGCCGGACGAGAGAGCCACAAAAAACACCGCTGTCAGAAGCGACACCATAAGTCTTACTTTCATATCACAATGTCCATCAATACAATTTCCGGAAGACAGCACTGAATCAAGTATATCAACACCTTAAACCTCCTAATCCGGCAAAACCGGAACAAAAACCAAAACCAATTTCACCACAGAGTCACTGAGGCACAGAGATAAAAAAATAAATAAGCAATTTGAGACTCTCTCCGTGTCTCGGTGTCTCCGTGGTGAATATGTTTAACTCTACTCATATCTCAGCGCCTCGATAGGGTCCAGAAGCGACGCCTTGTATGCCGGGTAAAACCCGAAAAATATTCCCACCAGGGCCGAAAAGGCAAAAGCAAGAAGGACCGCAAGAGGGGCCACGACTGTGGGCCATCCCGCGAGCGCCGACACCAGTTCAGAGCCGGATATGCCCAGGATTATACCAACAATTCCTCCTATAAGGGAAAGTGTCAGTGCTTCTACTATAAACTGGAGGCGTATGTCCAGCGTCTTCGCACCCACCGCCATCCTGATCCCTATCTCCCTTGTCCTCTCGGTGACAGAGACGAGCATGATGTTCATGATGCCGATACCGCCCACAAGGAGCGAAACGGATGCGATCGCTCCCAACAGGAGTGTCATCACCTTTGTTGACTGTTCGGCCGCCTGCATCATCTGCGTGAGGTTCCTGACAGTGAAGTCGTTCTCCTCCTTGCGGCCGATATGGTGCCGCTGCCTCAGGAGCTCATTTATCTGCCGCTCAGCCGGGGCCAGCTCTTCCGTACTCCTTCCCTTCACCATTATTATTCTCACCATGCCGGGAAAGGCGGTCCCGAAGAGCTTCTTCTGCGCGGTTGTGACGGGTACGTAAATCGTGTCATCCTGATCCTGACCGCCGGGCGACTGACCCTTTGCACCCAGAACGCCGATAACAGTGAAAGGGACTTTGTTGATCCGGACGATCTGGCCGACAGGATTCTGGCCGCCAAAGAGGTTATCGACCACCGTCTGACCAAGCAGACAGACCTTTGTGGCACTCTTTACGTCCTGTCCGGTAAAGGGCCTGCCGGAAGCAACCGGCCAGTCCCTGACGTTGAGCATGGCAGGAGTGGTGCCGACAACTCCGGTCGACCAGTTCAGATGTCCGTACACCACCTGGGCGACCCCGCTCAGGACAGGTGCCACATCCGATACGGCAGGGCATTCCTTCTGTATCGCTTCAGCATCGGCCATGGTCAGGGTCGGCTGTGTGCCGGCGCCCATCCTCACTCCCCCGGAAGTGGTGGCGCCGGGCAGGATGATGAGAAGGTTGCTACCGATACTGGACATCTGGGCCGCTATCTGCTCGCTGGCCCCTGTGCCGACAGCGAGCATCGCGATCACCGCTCCCACGCCGATGATAATGCCGAGCATTGTGAGAGCTGAGCGCATCTTGTTCACCCTGAGCGCCCTGAGAGAAATCTTGACGGTTGAAGGAATGTTGATCACTATCTTTGCTCCTGAGGTGAGTCGCTTACGATACGCCCGTCAAGGAATCTGATCACTCTCTTGCTATAGGCGGCGATATCGGGCTCGTGGGTGACCAGTACGATCGTTATACTGGAAGCCTTGTTGAGCCTTACAAAAAGGTCCATGATCTCCGCACTCGTCCTTGTGTCAAGATTGCCGGTGGGTTCATCCGCCAGCACGATGGGTGCATCGTTCACGAGAGCCCTGGCTATGGCCACCCTCTGCTGCTGTCCTCCCGAAAGCTGGTTGGGATGATGCCCCTCGCGTCCTTCAAGTCCGACGCTCTTCAACGCCCTGAGAGCCCTTTCTTTTCGGTCACGTGACGGGAGACCGTCATAGAGCATCGGAAGTTCCACATTTTCCATCGCCGAGGTACGCGACAGGAGGTTGAATCCCTGGAACACAAAACCCAGCTTCTTGTTCCTTATGCCGGCAAGTTCGTCCCTGCCCAACTTGCCGACATCCGTTCCCTCCAGGATATACCGGCCTCCCGTCGGTTTGTCCAGGCATCCCAGGACGTTCATGAAAGTAGATTTTCCGGAGCCGGAAGGACCCATGACAGCTACGAATTCACCCTTTTCTATCGACACCGTCACGTCACTGAGGGCATTCACGGTGATGTCACCCAGCCGGTAAACCTTGCTTATCTTATCCACTTCTATTATAGCCATGCTTTCTTCTCTTACCCCAGGATCGCAATCAGAAAAATCTCGGTCCGTGCCCTGACGGGGCCGTACCCTTCGCCGACGAGGCCGACTCCACTATCACTTCCTCGCCCTCTCTGAGACGCCCCGAAACGAGTTCCGTATAACTGCCGTCGCTTATCCCCAGTTCAATGGGAACGCGCACCGGTTTAAGATTTTCCGCAATCCAGACACCCGGACCTTTTTCGAGTCTCGCCGCGCGCTGGGCCGGCACGAACCTGAGCGCGGCATTCGGTATCCTCAGGACGCCATTGGCTTCAGCAACAATAACCGATACGTTCGCAGTCATCCCGGGCATAAGTTTCAGTTCCCTGTTGTCCACAAGGACGACCACGTCATAGGTGACGACGTTCTGAACGCTTATCGGGGCAATCCTTATCTGCGAGACCTTGCCCTTGAAAGTGGTGTCAGGATAGGCGTCAACCGTAAACTCCACGTTCTGTCCGACCTTGACCCTCCCGATGTCGGCTTCGTCAACATTGGTATCGATCTGCATCTTGGTAAGGTCCTGAGCGATGGTAAAGAGGGTCGGCGTCTGAAAACTCGCGGCGACCGTCTGCCCTACGTCTACATTCCGCGAAACGACAACACCGTCCACAGGGGAAACGATCCTTGTATATCCCAGGTTCGTCGCTGCAGTCTTCAGTGCGGCTTCCGCCTGCGCCACGGCGGCCTCCTCCACACCAACCTGCGCCTTCGACGTTTCGAAGGTTGTTACGGAAGTGTCGAGGTCGCTCTGGGCGATAAGGTCTCTTGCCCGGAGTTCCTTGTTCCTCTCCATTGACCTCTTCGCATCTACGAGTGTCGCCTTCGCCTTTTCCAGGTTCGCTTTCGCCGAATTAAGGTTTGCCTTCTGCTGTTCCACCTGTGCCTCGAAGGTTGCCGGATCGATCATGGCGATGAGCTGCCCCTTCTTGACGTGCGAGTTAAAATCGACATTGAGTTCCTTTATTGTACCGGAGACCTGTGTTCCCACCAGAACAGTAGTAACTGCGTTCACCGTCCCCGTCGCCGTGACGGTCGATACGATATCCCCCTTTGTTATTTTTTCGGTCCGGAAATTCGGCTTCTCCTTGCCGTCCCTGAGCTTGACGAAAGCACCCACGCCGATCACTGTCAGAACCGCCATCCAGATCAATGTTTTCTTCATATCTCCCGCTCCCGGTCTTCCCGAATAGTGCCTTTTACGAAAATACCGACATACATTCCGACCACGCTCTCCTTGTCCGTAAACCTGTTTTTTTGCGAAACGGTAAGCTCCTGGGTGTTGAAATAAGAAAAAAACATGCCCAGGAAAGCCCTCGCCCCGAGTTCCGGACTGAATTCCCTCAAGGCCCCTTTCTCCTGCAATTCCCTGAAATACGACGCAAGCGTCTTTACAATCTCGCCCATAAGATTTTGATAAACCTCCCTGGCCCTGGACGGATAGAGATGCAGTTCCCTCTGCATAATCCTCACCAGATGGCGCCTCTCGTTCAATCTCTTGAGAAAACTCCCGGCGATCTGCACGAGAGCCTCTTCGTACGGCATCTCCTTCAATTCCGGAAGAAGCCCCTTCAAAGCCGGGAGAAAGGAATAGGCGCTCATCATCTCCTCGAAGAGCTTCTCTTTCGATGTAAAATGCCTGAAAAGCGTAAGCTCTGCCACGCCCGCCTTTTGTGCTATCTCCTTCGTCGTCGCGCCGAGATATCCCTTCTTCGAAAAGAGCCTTAGTCCGGCTTCCAGTATCTTTGCCCGCGTGTCTCTTGCCATGATGATTATGTTAGCGCTTACTTACATTTTTACTATAATTTTAACCGCTGGGAATTGTCAATCGGTTCTTCCCCAGGAGTTCCCCCAGAATTGTTTGGCCTTTGTCCGTCATTCCCGCGAAGGCGGGAATACAAGTTTGATCTTAAGTCAATGGATTCCCGATTACTACCTCGGGAATGACGACAAATGTATTTCTTCCATGAGTTTCTGAGTGCGGAATGACTGGTCTTGCTTTAGCCCACTGCTGTAAAGCTTGTCCCCGAGATTCTTAGTTGGGTATTCCCCAGTTTTTCAAGACAAACCCCGACTACGTACGAGGATCACCTTATTCGATCATCTCAGGTAGTTACCTCTCCTGAGTTTGAAATTTTGGGAGAACTCTTAATTCTTACCCTGATCGCGGATTCCTCTCTCTCCCGAAACGGCTTGATTGCGAAAGAGATCCCGAAAGAAGTAAACTATCTCAATGACAAGTTGCACGAACACGGCCTTTTCACGACAGCCGTCCGCTGGAAGAATCCCCCAATGATCCGTCTGCGTTTTCCTGCACTCCGACGCTTCCTGATTTTCGGGCTGCTGCTGACTCTCCTGTCGGGGCCGGCAGCTTACGGCTTTCAGGACGTCGGCAGTTATGAATACAACCGCGCCAGACTGCTGGCTTACATGGTAAGGAAGGATTTGGAAACCTATCACTTCACCCACAAGAAGATAGACGACAAATTCTCTGAAGCCGCCTTCGGCCTCTATCTTAAGGACCTGGACGGCAAGAAGCGCTTTTTGCTCAAGGAAGACGTGGATAAACTCCGCACCTTTGCCGACCGCATAGACGACGAGTTGAACTCCGGCAAGCTGAGACTTCCCGATGTCGGGGAGAATATGCTTGAGCAGAGAGTGGCTGTCGTCCGGCATATGGTGGACGGGCTGCTTTCGAGAAATTTTGATTTTTCAAAAAAAGAGACAATAGAGACCGACCCTGACAAATTCGACTACTGCAAGACCGACCAGGAATTGAGGGAAAGATGGAGGAAGCTCCTTAAGTACCAGGTCCTTGACCGGTATCTGAACCTGATCGAAGACAGGAAGAGCGAAAAGGAGAACAAAGGGAAGAAACCGCCGCATGAGGACCTTCAAAAGACCGCGCGGGAAAAGATACAGAAGATTTATGACACCTTCTTCACCCAGATCCAGCAGGAGAAGGAGAGGGACCGCTTCAACCGCTATTTTGATGCCGTGACGAGGGCCTTCGATCCTCATACCGATTACATGCCCCCTACGAGCAAGGAAGATTTCGATATAAGCATGCGGGGTTCCCTCGAAGGCATCGGTGCCACTCTCCAGGAAGAAGACGGGTACATCAAGGTAGTGAAAATAATACCGGGGGGTCCCGCCTTCAGGCAGAAACAGCTCCAGCCGGCAGACATAATTCTAAAGGTGGCACAGGGGACTGGCGAGCCGGTGGACATTACCGGCATGGACATCAAAGATGCCGTAAACCTCATCCGCGGAAAGAAAGGGACCGAGGTGCGGCTCACGGTCAGGAATCCCGACGGAAAGCGTCTCGTAATATCCATAATGCGCGATGTCGTGGAGCTGGAGGATACTTTCGTAAAGGGGGCCGTTCTGAAGCAGGCGGCAGGCACGAGGCTGGGCTACATCAGGATACCCAGTTTTTACAGGGACTTCGAAAAAGCCAAGAACGGAGACAGGGGCCGCAATGCGACAGACGATGTGAAAGCCGAGTTACGGAAACTGAAGACGATGAATATAGACGGCCTCATACTCGACCTCCGAAACGACGGAGGAGGTGCCCTGACCGACGCGGTGCAAATTGCAGGGTTGTTCATAAACGCCGGGCCGGTCGTTCAGATTAAGGACAGCTCCGACAGGGTCTCAGTCCTCTCGGATGACGACCGGGGTGCCAGCTATGGCGGCCCCATGGTCGTGCTGGTAAACGAGTTCAGCGCCTCGGCCTCGGAAATACTCGCCGGGGCCCTTCAGGATTACGGCCGTGCCGTCATTGTAGGAGGCGAACACACCCATGGCAAGGGGACGGTCCAGTCGGTAATCGATCTCGATCAGACCATCCCTTTCAGTGATATGGACAAATATAGAACGCTCGGCGCACTGAAGCTTACTATACAGAAATTTTACCGGATAACGGGAGAATCTACGCAGTATCGCGGCGTCCTGCCGGACATCGTGCTGCCCGACAGGCTGGAGGGCCTGAAGACGGGTGAAAAATATCTCGACTACGCCCTTCCCTGGGATACGGTGAAGCCGACGAATTTTACGAAGTGGCCGGGGTTCCATATTGACCTGGCGGCGCTCAGGGCAAGAAGCGAAAGGCGCGTCGCTGCCGACCCGGAATTTGCAAAGATGACAAAGGAAAGCAGAAGGATAGAGGATATGCAGAAAAAGACGGTCCAGTCCCTGAACTTCGATATTGCCAGGAAAGAGAGGGAGGATATGCGGAGCCTGGGAGAGACTGAAGTTCCCAACCCTCACGGCAGATCGAAGACCAGAAAAGACACCTCCCGGTTGACGGAGAACCAGAGAAGGGAGCTCTGGGTAAAAGATGTGAGCGAAGATCCGTATGTCAGGGAGGGAATGGCTATACTGGGCGATATGATTTCCCTGAATGAAAAGAAGACCGCGGTGACGGCGAAATGACTACGTCACGATGTCCGCGGATGGAGTAATATCCGCCGGCAACGCCCTTTTTGGACATAACTATCTGCCGTCCACCCGGGCGAAATAAGCCGCACACTGTAATAATCGGCCTTAATTATATAAAATAAAAGTGTGCAGCACGCTGATTACCGAGCAGACATGGAACCACTGCCCGAAAATGCGGAACGCTGAAGGGCTATGGCTCTGAAGACCGACATAGGCCGCCTCCTCACCATAATCATAGGTGCGTTCATCGGGGTGTTCGTCTTTGTCCTCCCCCTGGGCTACTTCCTCGTTTCCTACCAGTACAACGCGGGAAGCCTTACCACTGAAGCCGAGATCAATGCGGCCATAATCTCCCACGCCATGAACCCGGAATCAGAGATGTACGGTATCGGGCAGGAAAAACTGAACGAATCCATCTCGGAACGTCTGAAGGAAGGCAGGGGTGAAATACGGCGTGTCGTAGACCAGAATAACAGAATCATAGCCGAAAGCGCCGATTGCATCAAATCGCCTTTTATCATGAGATCATCTCCCCTTATGGAAGAAGGCAAGATTGCCGGACGGGTCGAGATCTATCGTTCGATTCGCCCTCTCCTCATCCGCTCCGGTCTCCTGGCAGCCGCCAGCATTTTTTCCGGGGGAATAATATTCTTCATTCTCCTCGTTCTTCCGCTCCGCACGATTCGACAGGCTGAAGACGCACTTAAAGACAGCGAAGAGAGGTACCGCGACCTCTTCGAAAACGCCAGTGATCTCATCCAGAGCGTGGCGCCCAACGGCGATATCGTTTACGTTAACAGCGCCTGGCGCAAAACACTGGCATACAGCGAAAAGGAAATAGCGAGATCTTCCTTCTTTGACATTATCCATCCGGAAGAGCGTACAAGCTTCACGGACCTGTTCAAACGCTTAATGTCGGGAGAAGACATCGGCCGTGCCGAGACGAGGCTGATCACCAGAGACGGGAAGACAATAATAGTGGAGGGTAGCGTCAGCTGTAATTTCAAGGACGGGATGCTTGTGGCGGTCCGAGGCATTTTTCAGGATGTCACTGAGCGCAAAAAGGCCGATGAGTCCCTCCGCAGGACCCTGGAGGAGTTGAAAAGAGTAACCTGGGAACTGGAGAGCGCGTACAAAAAAATGGAAATGGACCGCAACAACCTCCGCTCCGCCCTGGATATTTTTTCCAGCGTTATCAGTGAAGTGGAGACTAAGCGGGGATTTGAAGAGTATGTCTATCAGCCTATCGACAATCCGCTTCTCCCCGTCTGCTGGGAATCTCAGGACTGCTCATACACCGGCTGTCCCGTCCACGGCAAGAAATATGTGAGGTGCTGGCAGGTGGCGGGGACCCACTGCGGAGGCGAGGTCCAGGGACATTTCGCCAGAAAATACAACGACTGTAAGGAGTGCGCCGTCTATAAGGAGTCCACTAAGGTACCGGTCTACGAAATAACAGAGACATTCAACAATATGATGCATATCCTTGAGATGAAACATAACGAGCTGATTCGGGCGCGCGGGGCTGCCGAAGAGGCAAGCAGGCTGAAATCGGAGTTTCTGGCAAACATGAGTCACGAGATACGGACTCCGATAAACGGGATCATAGGAATGGCCGGGCTGGCCATGGATACGGAACTTACGGAGGAACAGAGCGACTATATGCGCGCAGTTCAAAGGAGCGCTTATTCTTTGCTTCATATCATCAACGACATCCTGGATTTTTCGAAGATAGAGGCCGGCAGACTTACTTTGGACGTCGTTGATCTCGATCTCCGCAAGATTTTCAAGGAGGTGATCGACACTCTCGCGCCCCAGGCATTGCAGAAAGGTCTGGAGATAGTATCGGCGATCGGCCGGGATGTCCCGGTCCTACTCGTCGGCGACCCCGTGAGGCTTAGGCAGGTACTGTTGAACCTCGGCAGCAACGCCATCAAGTTCACCCACACCGGTAAAGTGGTATTCAGCTCAACCCTTGAGGAAGAATCCGACGATAACGCGACGGTAATGCTGGCCGTTTCTGACACCGGTATCGGCATACCGGAAGACAAGCTTGAGATAATATTCGAAAAATTTATGCAGGCCGACAGCTCAACAACAAGGCTTTACGGGGGCACAGGGCTGGGTTTGTCGATAACAAAGAAACTTGTTGACCTTATGGGTGGAGACCTGGGCGTCGCAAGCGACAGCGGCAGGGGCAGCACATTCTGGATAAACCTGAACTTCAGAAAGCAGAAGGTACAGCGTGATCCCGTCATCACCGGCCCCCAGGACATCACCACGGACCATATCTCCGCGGACCATGTGTCTCTCAAGGAGTTCAGCCACCTGCGCGTCCTTCTGGTCGAAGACAACCCGATTAACCGGCAGGTTGTATCCAGACTGCTCGGAAAGGCCGGAATCAGCGTCGACATCGCGGAAAACGGTCTTCTGGCTGTCGAAGCCGCCGGGAAGACCGCTTATGAAGTTATCTTTATGGATATACAGATGCCCGAAATGGACGGGTTCGAAGCCACGAAGGCGATCCGCCTTCAAGAGGGCGGCGGAAGACATGCGGTCATAATTGCGATGACCGCCCATGCAATGAAGGGTTATCGAGAACGATGTCTGGAAGCGGGAATGGACGATTACCTCGCAAAACCTGTGGACAAGGAAAAACTGTTCGACGTCTTCAGACACTGGGCAGGACAGAGAACGCCGAAGGGAACCGGATCCGGCGACATCCAAGCGCGGGCCTCCATCACAGGGACTTGCGACGTCGGTTCTCCGATAGACCTGAAGGCTGTGATGGGAAGGTTCGACAACGACGGAGAATTTTTCAGCAACATGCTGTCCGAATTCCTCAATTACATGCCCCAGAAGCTCTCCGCGATCGAAGAAGCGGCAAAATCCGGAGATTCGGCGGGGCTGAGGAACCATGCCCACAGCTTAAAAGGCACCTCGGGAATGTTGAGCGCCAATGTCCTGACCTCCCTGTTGTCAAAAATCGAAGAAAAGGGATATGAAGGCAGCGTTCAGGACGTCATGCCTCTTCTCGAAGATCTCCGAATAGAGATTTCCCGTCTGGAGGAATTCCACCGAACTTTTCAAATTGAGGGACCATCATGAAAATATTGATCGCGGATGATGACCCCATAACCCGGAAACTCCTGAAGAAGACGCTCGACGGCTGGGGACATGAGACAGTTGCCGTCGACAACGGGGAGGAGGCGTGGGAAGTATTCATGGCTCATCGGGTAAATTTTGTGATCGCCGACTGGATGATGCCCGGCATGAACGGTCTTGATTTATGCAATAAAATACGCTCCTCAGGCGCCACAGAATATGTGTATTTCGTCCTCCTCACAGGCAAAGACAGGAAAGAGGACATTATTGCAGGACTAAACGCCGGCGCCGACGACTACGTGACCAAACCTTTTGAGCGCGACGAGCTGCGGGTACGGCTGAGAGTTGGAGAACGTATACTGAATTTCGAGAAACAGATCAGTGAAAAAAACAGCGAATTAGTAAGCCTGAATATCAAACTGGAAGAACTTGCAAGACTCGACCCACTAATGCAGATAGGGAACAGGAGGAGTCTGCACGAAACAATAGAGAGGATCCATCACCGTGCCTGCAGATACGTCCATGTTTACGGGCTCATCATGTGTGATATCGATAATTTCAAGCTGTATAACGATAATTATGGCCATTTACGCGGGGATAGCGTTCTGAGGACCGTCGCAAATTCCATAAAGAAATGTCTCCGCCTCTCCGATTATGTCTTCAGATACGGAGGGGAGGAGATTGTGATCGTACTGCCGGACCAGGATATCGAAACATCCAGGAATGTCGCGGAGAGGATCAGAGAGGAGGTCGAGTCCCTCGGGATCGAACACGCCGTCTCCGACAAAGGCGTCCTGACAGTGAGCTGCGGGGTGGCCTCCTTCGACATGGAGGAACCCGACAATAAATGGGAAACCCTTCTTGAGCGCGCGGACAAGGCGCTGTACGGGGCCAAAACGTCGGGAAGAAACAGGGTCTGCTCCTATAGTAAAGAGATGGAGTAAAGTGTCTTCCTGTTTGCCTTGCGGCCCTTGTAAATTCGCCGATACTTATTTATAATTGATTCTATTACAATCCCAGGGGGGGACAATGAAAAAGATTTTACTGGTAGTTTTGTGTTTTACTCTGTTCTGGGCTTCGGAGGGTCTTGCCAAAGGTAAACCGAGAATCGGTGTCTTGCGCTTCACCAACGACACGAGTGCAGGGTGGTGGAACGCAAGCGTCGGAAGAGAGCTTCAGGATATGCTAGCCTCCGAACTTGCCAGCACAAAGGCATTTCAGGTCCTCGAAAGAAGAGAGATCGACTCTGTCCTCGGTGAGCAGGACCTCGGTGCCTCCGGCAGGATCAGTAAGTCCACAAGGGCGAGAATAGGGAAGATAAAGGGCGCGCAGTACCTCGTAGCGGGAACGGTTTCTTCCTACGAAGAAAACACAAGCGGAGGCGGAGGCGGACTGAACATTGGCGGATTTTCTATCGGCGGCAAAAAGGACAAGGCGTACATTGCCGTCGACCTGAAAGTGATCGATACCGAAACCGGGGAGATCGTCGACGCCAGAACGATAGAGGCTTCCTCGTCTTCGGGGGGGTTGAGTCTCGGCGGTGGCGTCGGCATGTTCTCCGGCAGCCTTTCCCAATATAAGAAGACACCGGCCGGAAAAGCTATAAGGGCCTGCATCATCGAGATTTCGGAATACCTGGAATGTT
>JBJKOV010000117.1:0-9916 GCA_046707105.1 Thermodesulfovibrionales bacterium | reverse complement strand
CCGTCTTCATCGAACAGGAGAATATCCCCTTTCCTGCGAGGCACACCCCGGACGACCGTTTCCTCCGGGAGCTTGTAGTTGTCAATGGCCCCGTTGCTGTGGAAACATATCCAGGCGCCTCCAGCCAGACGTACGCCGTCTGTAATCATATCTTCGGCCAGGAAACACCGTTTGAGGGAGCCGTTTTCGTAAAACCCGATCCACCTCCCCGCCTTGCAGGGTATTCCATGATACATAATGTCCTTTGCCAGTCTGCCTGCCGCAAGCATCCCGTTTTCATGGAAAAGCAGAAAGGTATCGGAACTCAGGGGCACTCCACTCACAGCGTCGTCTGCCGGAATGTTGCACCTCAACAAGCCCCCGTTTTCGTGAAAGTAGATGCGCATGCCCGCACGGCAGACAACCCCGTCAATACGGGAATCCTGCGCCGTCTCAATGCTCGACATCATGCCGTTTGGATGAAGCCAGAGCCACGAACCATTGCTGCAGACAACCCCGTTGATCTCCTCTTCAGCCCTGAGCACCCCGCCCCGGAGATGCCCCCCTTCGAAATAAATGACTTTTTCGAGTTTAGCAGCAGAAAAAGAGATCCTTACCATACGGAAGGAGACCGTCCCGGCACGGGACACTTCTTCACCCTTCTTTTTTCGCATAATCTATCACGGAACCGTCTTCATCGAAAACTATAAGCCGGCCTTTTTCAAAGTGAACACCGTCGACGTTGACTGGCCTGTCCGCCGTACAGCCCGCTAACTTTCCACCCCGGCGGAACCATACCCTCTTTCCGGCCATACAGGGTATGCCGTCGATCGCCATGCCCCGGGAAAGATTGAAGGCCGAAATACCGCCGTCATTAAAAAAACAGATGTCAGTACCCCCGGCGACGGGGAATCCGCCGAACGACATCTCTCTTGCTGTGTCGCATTTGAAAAGATGTCCGTCGTCATGAAACATCACAAGGGTACCGGCCCCCGCGGCGACACCCTGGATATCCGTTTCTGCCGAAAGCGTACACATAAGAAGCCCGCCCGACGACCGGAACTCGACTTCGGTCTTTGCCCTGCATGTGATGCCCTCTATGACGGTGTCGCGCGAGATGTTGCACCTCCAGAGCTTCCCCTTCTCATCGAACCCTATAACGGAACCCGCCGGGAAACTCACCCCCTGTATCACCGCGTCTGCCGAGAGGGTGCATGACTTCAGGGTCGAACCGCCCGGGAAGGTGACAACAGTGCCTTCAATGCAGGGGACACCCTCGTCCACGGCCTATGCGTTTCCCGCCTGAAGCCCCTTGTAAAATGCCTTGATCGACGTTTCTTTGACATCTTCGAGCATATTCTTTTTGGCAGCTTCGAGGCGCTCCATTGGCACCCCGAGTTTCTTTGCGAGGTCTGGCAGTGAGACACTCTTGCCGAAGTGCTCTTCTGCTATCAGGACCTTCAGCATATCCTCGATGAAGCTCGCTTTCAGTTTCTCGTCCTCGATTTCTATGGCCTCGCAGGCGGTTTTAAAATCAAGGCCCTTTTCGAGCCCTTTCCTGACCACGGCCAGCGCTTTCTCGTATACCTTATCCGTCTCGGTCTTAAAGACGTCGTCGGGCAGGTCGTCATACCATTTTTCTGACATGTCAGCTCCTTTCGCGGATATCCGGATCAGTTGTATCCTATCATAAAAAACCGTTGGAAATGAACCACATCTGAAGGCAGAAGCAAGAATGCAGAAGGCAGAAGTAAAGACAAACAAATTGCCCGGCTTACTGAAACGGTTGTCGTTCCCGCAAGTGAAACGCGCGGGGCTGCCGCAGGCGGGTCCGGAAGGCAAACAAACGATTTGACCAATGACTCTTCTGCAGCCTTTATATTGTTCATGTCTGACCGGACTCTCCTAAGTGCAAGATTCGTATTCGTGGCAAAAATGTTTTCTTTGGGTTAAAATTACGCACTTGAAAACTCATTTTTTCACGGGAGGCGGTGTTGGCAAAGAAGATTAAGGTAACAAATCCGATAGTAGAGATGGACGGCGACGAGATGGCCCGCATCATCTGGCATTTCATAAAGGAAAAGCTGATTGATCCTTTCCTGGAGATAGATATCCGCTACTACGATCTGAGCATATCACACAGGGACGAAACGGACGATCGTATCACCGTCGAAGCCGCCAATGCGATAAAGGAAGCCGGTGTCGGAGTGAAGTGCGCCACGATAACCCCGAATGCCGCAAGGGTGAAGGAATACAGCCTCAAGGAACAATGGAAGAGCCCGAACGGCACAATCCGGGCTATTCTGGACGGGACGGTATTCAGAAAGCCTATCATCATAAAGAATATACCGCCGGCGGTGCGGAACTGGAAAAAGCCCATCATGATCGGGCGCCACGCTTATGGCGACATATACAAGAACGCCGAACTGGTAATCGATAAGCCGGGGCGTGCCGAAATTGTATTCACCCCCGAAGACGGCGGTGAGAAGATCTCCGTAAAGATCCATGATTTCAAGGGACCCGGCGTAATCATGGGAATGCACAATACGGAGCCATCGATAAGGAGCTTCGCGAAGGCCTGCATCAACTACGCCCTCGGCGAAAAGGTCGACCTGTGGTTCGGGGCAAAAGACACGAACTCCAAACAGTACCACGGCTTTTTCAGGGACATCTTCGCGGAGGAAGTGGAAAAGGTGGAGGAGGGCTTCCGGGAGGCAGGAATAAATTACAGGTATCTGCTGATCGACGACGCGATCGCACAGGTCATAAAGTCGGAGGGAGGTATGCTCTGGGCCTGCATGAACTACGACGGCGACGTAATGTCCGACATGGTGGCCACCGGTTTCGGCAGCCTCGGCCTGATGACGTCGGTTCTCGTCTCTCCCGACGGAAAGTATGAATACGAGGCGGCCCACGGCACTGTAGTGCGCCATTACTATGAACATCTCAGGGGAAATCCGACCTCGACCAATTCGATCGCGTCCATCTTCGCATGGACGGGGGCGCTTGCCAGGAGGGGAGAAATGGACGGCACGCCGGAAGTCGTAAACTTCGCCGCCACAGTGGAGGCGGCTGTAACAGAGACGGTCGAAAACGGCGTCATGACAAAAGATCTGATGATAATAGCCGAACCCGGGCCCGATAAGTACGCCCTGACCGAAGAATTCATCGATAAGGTTGCGGAGAGGCTGAATAAGAAACTCGATATTTCTTCCCAGACTTGCCCCTGACTTTGCATAAATCAGAGGGCCGGACGGAATTCGCCTTCGGGTTTGACCGCTGAACTCCGGCAGCCGCGGTCGAGGACATCCACATGTCTTGAAGCAGTACAGATGATTCCGGGACGGTCCGCGACTCAGCCGCGGGAGCAGTCCCTCAATATCCCGAGCTTGACAGGGTGGGTCAGTTTGCGCAGCGCCTGCGCCTCGATTTGTCTCACCCTTTCCCGTGTAATCAGGAGATGCTTTCCGACTTCTTCCAGAGTATGGTCCCTGTCGACCCCGATTCCGAACCTCAGCCTGATGACTTCCTCTTCCTTGGGTTTAAGCGTCTTCAGTATCATGCGGATACTCCGGGACATCTCTTCCCTTTCGGCATGCGAACACGGAGAAGTGCAGTTCTTGTCGGCGATGAAGTCCTCCAGCACCGTCTCTTCGTCTTTGACCGGAGTTTGAAGGGCTACGGTATCTTTTACAGCCGATCTTGTCTCGGCTATCCGACCCTCCCCGACCCCGATCCGTTCCCCGATCTCCCGATCGCTCGGCTCTCTGCCCAGTTCCTGTGCCAGTTCCGAGGAGGTTTTGACCACCTTGTTGTAAAGCTCCACAATATGCACCGGTACCCTGACCGTCTTTGTCTGGTCAATGATGGCCCGTGTTATGGCCTGCCTGATCCACCACGTTGCATATGTGCTGAACTTGAAACCCTTTTCATATTTGAACTTGTCCACGACCCTCAAAAGTCCGATGTTGCCTTCCTGTATCAGGTCCAGGAGAGGAAGACCGCGGCCTACATAGTTTTTGGCGATATTTACCACGAGTCTTAAGTTCCGGGTGACCAGTTCATTCTTGGCCTCCTCCATCTGCGCGCGCGCCTTTGTGATCCTGTCCCATCTGTCCAGGAGTTCCTCCCTGTTTATCCCTGCTGCCGATTCAATCCGTCTTCCCAGGTCTTTCCGCGAACCGGACCCCGGAGACTTCCTTTCAGCCTTGTCAACCTCTCTAATGAGGCCGTCGAGGACTTCGAGACTCCTCGCCAGAGCTCTATCATGCCCGCACTCTTCGTCTTCAGCACATTCCTGTATATCAGGACCCTCCGCCATAGTCCTGTAAAGGGGAATGGCGACCACGGTTTCCCTGATAATCTTCCTTCCATCTTCCAGCCTCCTGGCCAGTTCCACCTCTTCGCCCCTTGTCAGGACCGAGATGTCGCCCATTGAGTGAAAATAGGCCTGGACAAGGTCTTCAGTCTTCTCATACTCCGCAGCGGCCCGTCCCTGCGCCGGGATTCCCTTATCCTCGCAGTCCGCGGCCTTTACTCCCGTCTCCCCGAGCAGGTCTGAGAGGTCTTCCAGTTCGTCAGGCGAGAAGAACTCCCCCGTAAGCAAGGCGGCCCCTTCACTTGAAAGGGCAATATCCGCGTAGGGAAGATCTTCTGTGGTCATGGATAGTCTCATGTTCTCCCTCTTTATTACAGTTTTGCTGTGATATACATTACAATGCGGACGGCGGCAATTGCTGTGATCAAGATCACAGGAGCCGTATCCGTTGGACAGTGGGCGGGCGTCGGCCTTTGGTGAAGCCCTTTATTCAAAGGCCGACCCGGCTGCGGTTTACATTCCCCCGCATTTTGCAGTAATCTTCTAATAACGAGGGTGGCCGGTGTTTTTGTCGTTCATGGGACCCCGGCAGGAAAGATCCTGGCTGCGGCGAGTCCCACAGGTCGATCGGAGAGAAGGAGAGCCGGCCTTCCCTGAGTATTTTTTTTGTGCAACTGAAGAATATATGCCGTTGATACCTCAAGCCGTGAACACGGACGGACGATATCATGGAAAATGTAAAGATTGATTTCTTAAGGAGTATCCGTCTCTTTCATTCCCTCACCGATGAAGAACTCACGGAGGTCAGCACCAAAGTGGCCCTCAGAGAGTTTTCAAAGAATGAGGTCATACTTCAGGAGGAAGACACGAATGATTTTATGTATGTCGTCCTCTTCGGGGAGGTAAAGGTGGTAAAAGCCACGGAAGAGGGGAAAGAGATAATCCTTGCCATTCACCACTCCAACGAGCTTTTCGGGGAATTATCGCTGATCGACGGCAAGACGTCGCCTGCGACGGTGCTGGCGACGGAGAATTCTCTCGTGGCCATCATTTCGAAAAGCGATTTTCACGCTCTGCTGCACCAGAAGAAAGTGCTCGATACGGTGCTCAACATTTTATGTGAGCGGCTCCGCGAGTCCTGGAAGAGGATCCACATATTGAACTCCAGAAACGCTGTACAGCGGGTAAAAATGCTTTTGATCATCCTTTCCTACAACAAAGGGGAAAAGACGCCGGATGGTCTTGTCATCACTTACAAGCTCACCCATCAGGATATTGCCGACATGGCGGGACTCACCCGTGAGACGGTTACCAGAGTTCTCGACAGACTGCAGAAGGATGGCGAGATTGCGATACTTAAGAACAAGTTTATACGTTTGAACTCCTCCTTCCTTTCCGGTGATCTGCATAAGTGAGGCCGAGGCTTTTCCCCCTGGTCGCTCTTTTTTTACTTTCGGCGGGCTGCGCTTTGATGACCGCGCCTTATAAAGTCACAAAAGGGACCGTCGAAGGCAGTGTCTGGGCCGTTAAGACGTCTTATAAGGTGACCGCAGGCGCAACAAAGGTTGTATATAAGATAGGTAAATTCACATACGAGGTCGTCGAGGCCCCTCTCGACTGGCCCTTGACCCACGCCGACATCCGGGAGATTGACGGTCTTCCTGTGAGAGAGGCGATCCGCCTTGGCCGGGTAAAGGACTCTCCCTATACAGTCGGAGGAAGGAGGTACATGCCTATGTCCGTTGAAAAAGCCGAACATTATAAGGTGGTAGGCATCGCATCATGGTACGGCTATGAGACCAGATGCAAGAAGGGTGGGTACATGACTGCTGACGGAGAGGCTTTCGATCCCCGGGGATTGACCGCAGCACATAAGTACTTACCCTTGCCTATGTATGTCAGCGTCATGAATCTCGAAAACGGACGTTCGGTTATTGTGAGGGTGAACGACCGCGGGCCTTTTCCCTGTGACCAGAATCCGGGTGCAGGCAAAAGGATCATCGACCTGAGCATGGGGGCCGCAAAAAGGCTGGGGATGTATGCGGAGGGAACAGCGATGGTAAAGGTGGAGGCTATCGAGGTGAGGGAGCAATAGATTCCATACATGCGCAGCAGGACCTGGTACGGAGAAGAAGACGCTTTGTTGATTATGTAAGAGGGTTATTCGCGGTATTCCTCGTATACAGCCTCCAGTTCTTTGTGGATGTCCCTGAATACATCCAGGATGTCCGGGCAGAAATGCGAGGGCATCGTTCTGTCGTCGCCTTCCGTGATAATCCTGTAAGCCGTCTCATGGTCGAAAGCCGGTTTGTAGGGCCTTCTGCTCCGGAGGGCGTCGTACTGGTCGGCCAGGTTCATGATCCTGCTTTCCGGCGGGATGTCCTCGCCTTTAAGCTGGCGTGGATACCCGGTCCCGTCCCATCTCTCATGGTGACTTCCCGCGATTGTTTTGGCCCTCCTGAGGAATTCTGAGGTGGAGCCGTCGAGGATTTTTTCTCCTATAAGACAATGCGTTTTCATGAGAGCGAATTCCTCGGCGTTGAGCTTTCCGGGCTTGAGAAGGATTTCAGAGGGGATCCCTACCTTTCCGATGTCGTGCATCGGGCTTGCATAGAAAATTACTTCCTGTTCGGCAACAGACCAGCCCATGCGTCCCGCGATGAGCCGGCAGTAATGGCTTATCCTCCTGATGTGGGTAGCAGTATCCTCGTCTTTGAATTCCGCTACTATCGTGAGCCTGTATATGGTATCGACGTAACTCTGCTTTATCTTCGCCTGCGTCTCATGCAATTCGCCATTGGATTGACTGAGGCTCTTAAGCGCCTCCCTCAATTCTCCCGTTGCCCGTCTGACTTCCTGCCCAAGAAGCTCGTTATGGGCCTGCAGGAAATCTTCGAAATCCTTTACCCTAAGGAGATTTTTTGCCCTTGCAAGGAGTTCTATGCTGTCAATTGGTTTAGTGAGGAAATCGCTGGCGCCGCTTTCTATGCCTGCTATACGTGAGCTCCTGTCTTCAAGGGCGGTCACCATTACCACGGGGATGTAACGCGTTGGATCGTCTTCTTTCAGCCTCCGGCAGACCTCGTAGCCGTCCATTCCGGGCATCATAATATCCAGGAAAATCAGGTCAGGCAGATAAGCATTCGCTTTTTCCAGGGCCTCAGATCCGTTTTTTGCAGTATCGGATACATATCCCCGGCTTTCGAGTATCGCAGACATGACCTTCAGGTTCTTTTCATCGTCATCGACGATGAGTATCCTGTGCTTGTCATGACGGATGCCGGGGGCATATACATCCAGGCCGTCCTTGGAGGACTTGATGGTGATTGTGCTCTCTTCCAACTGGCTTCTACCTCATTACTCCCACAACGCTCAGGTGGACCTGCTTTTCGGTCCGCAGGCATATCCCCCTTCTAATACGCGTCGATTATCATTTATTTTCGCTTTCCCGCCCCTTAATTAGGTTATAAAGCATAGCCGGTCCGATTGCAATCGGGGAATCCCCGAATTTCAAACTCCAAATACCTGATGGCCGACGCTTTAAGGTATTTACTCTAATAAACTAGCCCGACGCAAGCCCCTGGAATTGAGCCCAAAAAAAAGATTAATGAAGGACCTGCCCGGTTTTGCGGCCACCGGGTTTCAACGGCACCTCAAGAGTAACCGTAGTCCCCTGTCCCGGGATCGACCTTACATGCAACTGCCCGCCTGCATGATGCAGCTGTTCCTTGATACTGAACAGCCCGAAGCTCCTGGTCCCGCCCTTTTGGCCGGCTTTCGATGAAGGGTACAGAAACCCTATGCCATCGTCTTCTACCATGACCATGACAGTGTCGCCGTTTGCGGATATAATTACCCTTCCCCGACTTGCGTGGGCGTGTTTTATGATATTGAACAATAACTCACGGACTGCCTTGAAAATGAGGATGGCGGATTCGGTGTCCAGATTATTGACCGGTCCGTTATTCTCAAAGTCTATTGTGAGGCCGTGTTTTTCACGAAATTGTTCGGCAAGCCATTCTACGGCGGCTTCGAATCCAAGCTCATAGAGGATGGGAGGGCTGAGTTCGAAAGTAAGCGACCTGGTATAGCTTATCGCCTGATCGATCAGTCCCTGGATTTCGACAGCCTGTCTTGCGATTGGCGTGGTCCCGTACAGTTCCCTCAGTTCCCCCAGCTTGATCTTCGATATTGCGAGGACCTGTCCGATATTGTCGTGGAGGTCTGTTGCGATGCTCCGCCGTTCCCGCTCCTCTATGAGGGACATTTCCGATGCCAGGGAGCGGAGTTCCTCCTGGTAAGCATGGAGCCTCTCCTCGGACCGTTTCCGGTCGGTGATATCGAGTGCTATGCCGATGGCTCCCTTTATCTTTCCATAAATATCACTGAAGGGAACCAGCCGGTTTTCAAAATAAATCCCTGACAGTATTGAGACAAAATACACCGTTTCACCCGACAGAACGCGTTTAATAACATCGGAGACTGAGATAACCGCATCTCCTTCTTCGACTGATTGTGTGCCTTAAAGGTCGAGCGGCGACCGTCCCACTTTCTCTCCGGGCATCATGTAGCGGTCCAGTCCTTTTCCTTCCAGCAGTGTAAATACGCCGGCGGCGTCCACCGCGTAGAGGACAATGGGCGCATTGTTGATAACCGTTCTGAGGCGCTCTTCGGCTTCCTGCAGGACCCGCTCCGCCTTCTTTCGGGCGGACTCTCTCTCCTCCAGGGAATCGGCCATGGTATTGAAAGCCTTCCCAAGTTCCGCTATTTCGTCGTCTCCGCCAGGGGACAGCTTTTTGATGCCGTCCCGGCCCATGCTGTGTATCTCTGAAACCAGGGACCTCAGAGGACCTGTGACTCTCAAAGCCGTATAGTAGGAAACCGTACTTCCCAAAAGGACAAAGAGGACAATGACGAGCAGAGCCCAGCTCATTACGTATTTCCTTCCATTTATGATTTTGTCCTTGCTCAGCGAGAGTCTCACAAACCCGATTGTCTTTTTATCAGTGGACGGTTTGGGGAAAAATCCATTTTCATACTTGCGCGGGTTTTCAGAATATGACACTGGCACCCAGAACTCGAAATGATTCTGACCGTTAAGAACGACCGGTTTCCCGTCTCCCCTTAACAGCGCAATAACTTTATAGGCCGGATCAAGGGCCCGAGGTCTGGTCTTTCCTTTCAGCATGACCAGGTTGCCATGCTCCCCGTAAACCGCCACTTGCAATACGTCGTCCTGTTCCATTATTCCCTGGAGCGGCTCTGTGAGGAACTCATCTCCCCCTGTCATGAGGCCGAGTCTCAGGTTTGAAGCGAGCACCTTAGCACTGTTAATTCCATCTTCCATAAGATCTTTTTCAAGAAGACTGGTCTGGTTCCTGGCGAAGAGAAAGGCGAGGGAAAAGCAGGTAGCCAGGATCAGGAGAAGGATGTTGATAAAGACCCTTGTCTGAAAACTTTTTTTCATCTTTCTCTTCCGTAAATATTCGATTTTTTCAATATACCGTCGGGTATTGTGATCCCAAACTTCCGTGCTGTGGCGATATTGACTGAAAGAACCACCTTTCTTGCGAAAACTACGGGAATGTCCGCCGCACTTCTGCCGGAAAGGATTTCGTT
>JBJKOV010000116.1:0-1517 GCA_046707105.1 Thermodesulfovibrionales bacterium | reverse complement strand
AAGGCTCCATACAGATATATTTGTGACACAAGTTGAGGTTGGTATTGGGTAAACTCCGCGTCCTTTCGGGCAAAGAGGTTTGCTCAATTCTGGCGCGACATGGCTTTCTTGAGGTGAGGCGAAAGGGCAGCCATATTGTAATGCAGAAGAAACTATCGGCGGGGACAATAACTGTTCCAGTCCCCCACCATAATGAAATCAGAATCGGCACTCTCCAATCCATAATCAGACAATCCGGCATTCCCCGCACGGACTTTGAATCACAATAGAAACCACAGAACAACCGGCTCGACGAGATGGCGTATAAGCCCGGCGGGTTTTCCCGATGTGGTTGCCCCCACTGGTCAGCCCCTTCGTCATGAGTAAAAATGAATATAGAAGCTCGAATAAGCCTCTTCTTCGTGCTCGGTATCCAGATTACGAAGACTATGCCCGATCCACGAAGGCCCTCCATGTGAGTACTCCGGGGAATCAACGTCTGAAGGTCTTCAATGATGAACTGGCATTATATGCGGGTAATGAAAGGCAAAAATGTAGAGGCTGTGGGCCTATATTACGGCTACATCAAACGGAGAGGCAAAACCATAGACATCAATAAACTGCAGGAAGTAACAAAGCTTAGATGACACATATAATATTGCCGGTTATGGGAGGTATGCCCATGCCGCGCCGGGTGAGTCTTCATTTTTCGGAAATCCTGCATCATGTCATGACCACGGAAATCGGGAAAAATGTTGCCGGCACGGGGCCCGTCGTGCATATCAGACCCCTGCCGCCGTCTCCTTAGCCTGGCCCTGGAACATCTTTATCTTGCGGTCAGCTGCATTGGCCAGTTCCGAACTGTGGGTCACCAGGATAAAGGTAATCTTGTTCTCCCTGTTTATCTTCTTGAAGAGGTTCATGACCTCGCTTTCGGTTTCCTCGTCGAGGTCTCCCGTCGGCTCGTCCGCCAGAATTGCCGCAGGGTCGTTCATAAGAGCCCTGGCTATGGCGACCCTGCGCTGCTGGCCGCCGCTGAGTTGACCGGGATAGGCGTTCACCTTGTCCTTAAGGCCGACGAGCTCCAGGTACTCAACAGCCTTCTTCTCCGCAGAACCGCCTCCGGTGCCGTTCATCCCGCTAAACAGCGTCGGCAGCAGCAGGTTCTCCTTGGCTGTAAGGGCCGGCAGGAGGCTTGCGAACTGAAACACAAAGCCGATTTTCCTTGCCCTGTACTCCGAGAGGGTGTCCTGCCCCAGGCTGTAAACGTCTGTGCCCTCGAAGAGCACCTTGCCCGACGAGGGCTTCAGAATGCAGCCGACCATGGAAAGCAGTGTCGTTTTGCCCGAACCCGAATGGCCTACAATGCAGATAAAATCCCCTTTCCTTATCTCGAGCGACACCTCCTGAACCGCCGTTATGCGTGAGCCTTCCAGAATGTAATCTTTCGCCAGCCCCTGCAGCTCTATCTGTTCCACTTATACCTCCTTCAAGACCGAAAGCGGCTCGAGATTTTTTATTCTGATTATGGAAGATAA
>JBJKOV010000115.1:0-2087 GCA_046707105.1 Thermodesulfovibrionales bacterium | reverse complement strand
TGTGCCTCCGATAATAAAGAGGGCAAGTTCCTCGGAGCCAAGCGAGCCTGCCTGCCGGCAGGCAGGAATGAGGGAAAACACTATGTCCTTTCGTATCCACCACATTTTTTGAATGATCTGGGTTAATGAAATACTTCACCCATTTAGTGAGCATTTCCCCCTCTTCAACCTCCTTTTTCCTAATGTGATTTTTGTGCCTTCTGTGGCCATCTGCCGTTTTTAGGTTAAAATGAAACAAGGAGTCATTATGGCAAAGAAGAACTGCTGGGAAGTGATGCAATGCGGCAGAGAGCCGGGCGGAAAGAACGCCGAGGAACTCGGGGTCTGTCCGGCTGCCACGGAGAAGAGACTCGAAGGCGTGCATGGCGGCAGGAAAGCGGGAAGGGCCTGTTGGGCTGTCGCCGGCACTTTTTGCGGCGGAGCCGTGCAGGGAACTTTCGCCCAGAAGTACCGGGACTGCTCTGTCTGCGAGTTTTACAGGCGGGTAAGAAAGGATGAGGGCACCAGATACCAGACGTCCCTCGTTCTCCTGAAGACGCTGAAAGTACTGAAATAAGGGGCGCCCGCTAGGTATCGCCCGCCGCACATCCATGAACCTGTAAACGGCGGTCGGCCGCAGATGAACACGGATAAACACCGATGATGGCAGGCATTTTCATCCTGACAGGCTTCACCTTTCGGGCAAGTGATGAAAACTCAAAGTCTTTAGAACCTATCTCAAAATTGATTTTTTGCCATTACCGGGGTGTTTGCGTCATTCCCGCGTAGGCGGGAATCCATGTTTTTCAGGGTCTAAAGTGGACCCCCGCCTTCGCGAGGGTTACGGATTTTCCCCAAAATTGAATTTGAGATAGGTTTTAAGAATTCGTGTCCGTCCGTGTTGATCCACTGTCAAAATGCTTTTTTAAGGATGGATAATCCGGGCTATTCTATAATTACACAATTGCGGCCGGACAGTTTCCCCCGGTACATTAAATGATCTGCACGTTTAACCAGAACCTCGGGAGTATCGTTCAATCGCGAAATAGTGGCGCCGATCGAGATAGTTACGCCTATCAATTCATTTTCGAAAAAAATGGTGGACTGCTCTACCAGTTTACGAAGTTTCTCGGCCAGGGAACCCAGAGAGGCTTCGTCCACGTTGACGACGAGTGCCATGAATTCTTCACCGCCCCACCTGCTTACAGCGTCGGACGTTCTGATCCCGTTTCGTAATGTCCTTGCCACCGCCCGCAGCAGTTTGTCCCCCATGTCATGCCCGTAGGAGTCATTGATCCTCTTGAAGTGATCAATATCTATAAAAAGCACTCCAAATCTCCAGCCGTACCTGTAAAATTCGTCCAGCCTGGTATGTAAGGTTAATTCTGCATATCTTCTGTTGCCTATCTCAGTAAGAGGATCCAGAAGGGCTAATCTCTGTAATTCCTCGACCCTCTGGGCCAGAGTAATGCGGGGGGAGTTATCGCTGAATATTTCTATCGCGCCGATGATCCGCCCCTGCGCGTCTTTGACGGGGCTCGCCCGCACCATAACAGGTACCCTGTGCCCGTCTTTATGCCTGAGATAAACCGTCTGCTCCAGGGTCGTGTCATCCTTCATTGCCTTTACGAGCGGGCACATCCCGCGGCAAAGGTTGCTGCCGTTCAGATCGACATGCATGAGAATATTGTCCCAGCAATGCTTCCCCACAATCTCGGCACTTCCGTATCCCGTCAGAAGTTCCGCGCTCCTGTTCCAGTATTTGATCACTCTGCCGGAATCAACAAAATACACTCCATCATAGAGGTTGTCCAGCAGGCTCTTGTAGAATTCGTCGGATTTAATCAGCATAAACTTACTTCCCGGGGATCCATACTCTAATTCTATTCGATTATCAGGTATGGAGCAATGGCTGCACAATCCCGGGAAGAGCAGTTGAGCCACAAAAAGCACATAGCACGCAAAAAAATCAAAAACTTATGTTAGGAGCCTGTCGGACTTAGGCCGTGTATGCAACTGTCTTTGCATCGGAACAGTCGTAACCGGGTGAATCTGCCGTATATTATTTCAAACATAGTTGGCAAGCAGCTTTCCAGCCCTCTATAAAT
>JBJKOV010000114.1:0-1283 GCA_046707105.1 Thermodesulfovibrionales bacterium | reverse complement strand
TTCCCCGGTCTTGTGAGAAAGTTTTACACGGACGGCGGGGATTTTATTGTGAATATTACAAATGATGCGTGGTTCGGAGATACGGCCGGACCGCATCAGCATTTCAGTATGGCGGTGTTCCGCGCGATCGAGAACAGAAAACCCCTGATACGTGCCGCCAATACGGGAATATCCGGGTTCATTGACAGCAGCGGACGGATACTTTTCAGCACGCCCATATTCCGAAGGCTGGTGTCGACGGAATTTGTGAAGACCGACAGCACCATGACATTTTATACCAGGTACGGAGACCTTTTTTCATACCTGTGCATGGTATTATCGATCATTATGGTGATAAACATAAGATTTTGGAGGTAACTATGCTTATTCAGTCAGAACTCAAGGAAGACCTTTCCGCTTTGAAGGCCAGGACCGAGGCAGTACGAGGTTATCTTTGATATCGCGGGGAAGAAAGAAGCGATAGCGAAGATAGAAGCGGACCTCGCCCGGGAGGAAATCTGGTCTTCCCCCCAAAAGACGAAGGAACTCCTCAAGGAGAAATCCAGACTCGAAGGTATCGTGGTTCCCTTTGAGGCCCTGGGAAGCAGGCTGACCTATATCGAGGATTCGATGGGCATACTGGAGGAGGAGAGCGGGGAACTTTTTTTGAGCGAGATCAAGGCAGAGCTTGATTCTCTCGGCGAGGAAGTAGAAAACCTTGAGCTCACGAACCTTCTGTCAGGCGACCTCGACAAAAATAATGCCATCGTTACTATCCGTCCGGGTGCGGGCGGCATTGAGAGCCAGGACTGGGCCCAGATGTTGATGAGGATGTACCTTATGTGGGCGGAACGACGCGGTTATAAGACCGAGGTGTTAGATGTTCAGCCCGGGGAAGAAGGCGGGATAAAGGATGCCACCATTACCATCAGCGGCGATTATGCTTACGGATATCTCAATCCCGAGGCCGGCGTCCACCGGCTGGTAAGGATTTCACCCTTCGACGCTAAAAAGAGGCGGCATACCTCTTTTGCCTCGATAGTCGTCTTCCCGGAAGTGGAGGACGACGTGGATATCGAGGTACGGGACGAGGACATAAAGATGGATACGTTCAGGGCCTCGGGAGCCGGGGGCCAGCATGTAAACAAGACGTCTTCGGCGGTCAGACTTACGCACATTCCCTCGGGGATTGTCGTGACCTGTCAGAACGAGCGCTCCCAGCACAAGAACAAGGCGGTAGCGATGAAGGTCCTGAAGGCGAAGCTCTACGATCTCGAAATAAGGGCGAAGGAAAAGAAAATGGA
>JBJKOV010000113.1:0-6627 GCA_046707105.1 Thermodesulfovibrionales bacterium | reverse complement strand
CTCCATCTGAATAACTCTCAATCCCCCAAAATGACGCTTTCAGACCCATCTGACTAAAGAAATGAAATCGAAAAGACGGTGGTGTGAAATTCCCGATCCGCCCGAATCAGTTTATAAGAAAATCGAGTGTTGTGTAAAGAAAAAAAATGTTTCACCGCAGAGACGCAGAGATCGCAGAGAGTTAGTTTCTCCTGAAGACGGCAGTTAGCCACCGATGGACACGGAGTATTACGGATAAAGCCAGGATAATCCTTACAGGAGGGACTTGGCAGAAGGCGTTTTCGGAAGGATTCCGGACAAGCCGGAATGACGAAAAAGATAAGAACATACCCACACTGATCTACATGAACCTAAGCTTCAAAGTCCCCGAGAATCCGTGTCCATCTCCATCAGTGTCGATCCATGGCCGAAATGTTGCTTTTAAAGACTGATAATTACCCCGATTTTTCCTTGCTCGAAAGCTCCACGACCTTCTGATCGTCTTTCTTCATCATGGACGACTTGCCGTCAAAGACCGCGCCCTCGGAGATCGTGAGCTTGTTCGAAAAAATCTCTCCGGTGACGTTCCCCTTGTTCTTCAACTCCACAATCTCCTTGCCCCTCAGGTTCCCCTCGACCTTCCCTCCTACTATTATTCCCCTCGCTTCCACGTCTCCCCTTATCAGCGCCTTCTCCCCAATGACGACCCAGTCGGCCCTTATGTTCCCCTCTACGCCGCCGTCCACCCTGAGGGTCCCTTTCGCCTCTACCTCTCCCTTGAAAAGAGAGTCGGCCCCTATTATGGATTCGAGTTTCCCTGTATTCCTGCCGAACATCACGACCTCCCTTCGATATACTTCTCTGGGTTTACAGATCTTCCGTCGTGCCAGATTTCATAATGCACGTGGGGACCAGTGGACCGTCCGGTGGAGCCGACATAGCTGATGATTTGTCCCCTCTTGACCTTCTGTCCCACCTTGACTACCACCTTCCTGTTATGCGCGTAAAAGGTCTGAAAGCCCATGCCGTGCTCAATGACGACCAGGTTTCCGTTATTGCCGCTCCACCCGGCAAGACTGACTATCCCGTCGGCGGTCGCCCTCACCGGTTCTCCAGGTTCGGTCGCCACATCAACGCCACCGTGGAATTCCTTGCCCCCGGTCATCGGGTCCACCCGCCACCCATAAGGCGAGGTAATATGCCCGTCCGTCGGCCATCCCTTCGGAGTCGCCAGGAAGATATCTCTCTGCTTGCTCAGATAATCCTTTATATCTCCGCTGGTTTCCATGGTTTTCCTGATCTGACTCTTTAACTCTTCCAGGTCGAGCGATCCGGTGTCGGAGGTATCAAGGTTCTCGAGTATCTTGTCTTTTGATTTATAGTTGAAGAGCTTCCTGAATTCGCCCTCGGTCTCTCTCAGGGTGTCCATCGTCGATCTTAATTCAACGAACTGCGACGAGTAATAATTCAGTTTCGCCTTCATCTTGTCGTATTTAACGGAGTCTACTGCGATCGAGGAAACATATGCCATCCCGGCCACCCAGAAGATAATCGAAAGTACAATACCGATGGAGGGGATTCTGAATCTTAAGGGCCTGCCGTCGCTGTGGGGGATGAACATTACGGTTATGGGGGTGAACGCCTTCTTGAAGAGCCTCTTAACCCTTTGCAAACCGTACCCCTTCAATCCCCTTTTCAACGTAGCCCAGCAGATAGGAATTAAAACCTGCGCCGCGGAGAATCCTGAGAGACGTCTCCCTCCTTGTGTCGTCAACAACGAAGATAAAGCCGATCCCCATGTTAAAGGTTTTCTTCATGTCTTCATGCGGAACCTCGCCCCGTTCACTGATTATTTCAAATATCGGAGGCACGGGCCAGGAACTCTCGTTTATGATGGCGCCCTTTCCTTTCGGAAAAATTCTCGGGAGGTTCCCCGGAATGCCGCCGCCCGTGATATGGGCCATCCCCTTTATATCCACCTTGCGGCTGAGCGCATTGAAGGCCGGCACATATATCCTGGTCGGACGCAACAGTTCTTCTCCAAGCGTATGCCCTGTCTCCGGAAGTACTTTCCGGACACTCATCTTATTGTCTTCAAAGAAGACCTTTCGAACCAGGGAGTATCCGTTGCTGTGCAGGCCGCTCGACGCAACACCGATGACCGCATCTCCCGCCTTGATCCGGCTTCCGTCGATTATCTTGCCCTGTTCCACAACCCCGACTGCGAAGCCGGAAAGATCGTATTCATCCTTCTCGTAGAAGCCGGGCATCTCAGCAGTCTCGCCTCCTATGAGGGCGCAGCCGGACTGCCTGCACCCCTCCACGATGCCTTTAACCACTTCAGCGGCCTTTTCCGGCTTCAGTTTCCCAGTGGCGAAGTAGTCGAGGAAGAAAAGAGGCTCCGCGCCGCTTGTGAGGATGTCGTTTACGCACATGGCCACGAGATCTATGCCGACCGTGTCGTGGCGGCCGGTCATAAAGGCCACCTTGAGTTTCGTGCCGACGCCGTCGGTACCGCTCACGAGCACCGGTTCCCGGTACTTCCTTCTGTCGATTTTAAAAAGCGCGCCGAATGAACCGATATCGGTCATCACTCCCGGCCTGAAGGTCTTCCTTACAAGGGGGGAGATCATCTTTACAAACCTGTCCCCCTCGTTTATATCAACCCCTGCCTTTTTGTAGGTAAGCGCTCTCTTTTTCATAACAATCTCTAAGCGGAAGGTCCCTTAATCCGTTTTATTTTGCATAAAACCACCCCTGAGGGCAAGGTTTTTATCTCAAAAAAGCATTTCCGCCACGGATAAACACGGATTGACGCGGATTAAAAGAACTTTCACCCACATTATTCATGAATTCCGGACGCAGGGCCTCCGTCCCGCCGTACGTTCATGAATAATCGGATTAGTCTTTTTATCACTCACCCGGCAGGTAAGGTCTTCCCGGATGAAACTACCTCCTGGCGGACAACCATCCGGAACTTTGTGATGCGGCGGCAGGGACTTTCTGCTAGAATATGCATTGATGGCGGTCATTCTCGTGACAAATGACGACGGCGTTCATTCCGCCGGACTCCTGGCCCTGCATAAATCCATGGAACAGCTGGGCGATGCCTTCATAGTCGCGCCTGACCGCGAAAGAAGCGCTGCCGGACATTCTTTGACCCTTCACAGGCCCCTGAAGGCTGAGGAGATCTCAGAGCGCGTCTTCAGCGTAAACGGCACGCCGACCGATTGTGTCACCGTCGGCGTGAACAAGCTTCTTCCGGAAAGACCCTCGCTCATCGTATCGGGGATAAACAAGGGGGCCAACCTCGGAGACGATATCACTTACTCGGGTACTGTTTCGGCGGCCGTAGAGGGCACGATATTCGGCATACCCTCCATAGCCTTTTCGCTGACGGCCGGCAAACATTATCACTTCGACACCGCTTCGCGGTTTGCCCTCCGGCTCGCCGGCTTCGTTCTCGAACACTCTCTCCCCTACGATACCCTTTTGAACGTCAACATACCCAATGTGAAACCCGGGGAGATCCGGGGCGTGAAGTTCACCAAGCAGGGGAAGAGGGTCTACGACAACTCCATCCAGGAGACTTACAACCCCTGGGGAGAGAAGCATTACTGGATAGGCGGAGGCACTCCTTACTGGGAGCGCGGGGAAGACATGGACATAGAGGCGGTGGAGAGAAACTGTATATCCATTACTCCTGTACACCTCGATCTCACAAACTATGAGGCCCTCGCTTTTTTCAAGAAAAAATGGGCGGTGGGGGATATTTGGGATGAAGCGCACAAAACAATATGATGTAGTAATAGTCGGAGCTGGCCCGGCAGGCATATTCGCCGCGCTGGAGCTCCTGGCCTCGCGGAAGAAGCCGAAGATCCTGATGATCGAGAAGGGCAAGGACATCACCAGAAGGGCCTGCCCACTTATTATCAGGGACGTTTCATGTACGAAATGCCGCGAGTGCGACCTTTTGAGCGGCTGGGGCGGCGCCGGAGCCTTCAGCGACGGGAAATTGAGCCTCTCACCCGAAGTCGGTGGGTTCCTCTCCCGTTACATGGACAAGGAAGAAGTAAATGCGCTGATACACTACGTCGACGACATCTATGTCCACTATGGTGCACCGAAACAGTTGTTCGGAAGCAGGCCGGAAGAGATCCAGGAACTGGAGCGGCTCGCCTCGAAGAACAACCTCTCTCTCGTCCCTTCGAGGATAAGACATATCGGGACCGACAGGTGCGGCTCCCTGCTGAAGAAGATAAAGGAATACATAAACGGGAAGGTCGATGTACTTTTTCAGACCGAGGCAGCGACTATCATGGTCGAAAAGGGAAGATACAGGGGGATCAGACTGAAAGACGGAACGGAATTCCTGTCGGACCACCTTGTCCTGGCGCCTGGAAGGGAAGGTTCCCGATGGCTGGAAGAGGAATCCAGGAGGTTGAATCTCACTCTTCTCAAAAACCCGGTCGATATCGGCGTAAGGGTGGAGCTGCCGGCTCCGGTCTTCGAGCCGCTCACCAGGGCCACCTACGAGCCAAAGCTCCTCTTCTATTCCAAAAGGTTCGACGATAAGGTCAGGACTTTCTGCGTAAATCCCTATGGGGAAGTAGTGAAGGAATACCTGAAGGGTGTATGGACTGTCAACGGCCATAGCTATGCGAAGCGAAAAACGAACAACACGAACTTCGCCCTCCTCGTCAGCACCTACTTCACGGAACCGTTCGACGAGCCCATTTCCTATGGAAGATATATAGCCCAGCTTGCCAATTTCCTTGGTAACGGGGTGATCGTTCAACGGCTCGGCGACCTTCTGTCGGGCAGGCGCTCGACTCCGGAACGGATTTCTAAGGGCATTGTGCAGCCCACTCTCAGGGATGCCATACCGGGGGACCTGAGCTTCGTGCTTCCATACAGATATCTCTGCGATATAATGGAAATGCTTGAGGCGCTTGACAGCATCGCCCCGGGAGTAAACTCGCGTCACACACTGTTATACGGTGTCGAGGTCAAATTCTATTCGATGCAACTGAAGCTGACCGACCACCTCGAGACCGAAGTGAAGGAGATGTTCGCCGTCGGAGACGGAGCCGGGGTAAGCCGCGGTCTTATACAGGCTTCGGCATCCGGTGTGGTGGCCGCAAGGGAGATACTAAAGCGGTTATCCTGAAAGAGGTATCCCCGGCGAAATCCTATGGACGATAAGACACTGAGAGAGGAGATGGTGAGGACGCAGCTCGTCCCGAGGGGGATCAGGGACAAGAGGGTCCTCGATGCGATGATGCGCGTCCCGAGGCATCTTTTTATAGAGGGTACCGCACAGCGGAATTCTTATGACGACATGGCATTACCCATCGGCGACGGGCAGACGATCTCCCAGCCATACATGGTTGCCGTGATGACCGAACTTCTTGAACTGGCCGGGAGCGAAAGGGTGCTGGAGATCGGGACCGGCTCCGGGTATCAGGCCGCGGTGCTCTCCGAATTAAGCCGTGAGGTGTACACAGTGGAAAGGATTCCCAAACTGGCCGACCAGGCGGCCCTCAGGCTAAGTTCGCTTTCATACGATAACGTCCGCGTGAAAGCCGGAGACGGCACCCTGGGATGGCCGGAGGAGGCTCCTTTCGACCGCATCATTATAACCGCCGCCTCTCCCGGAATCCCGGAGCCCCTTCTGGAACAACTCGGGGAAAACGGCATCCTGGTCATCCCCGTGGGAAGCAGGTATTCCCAGCAGCTTCTCAGGATAAGAAAGACCGAAAAGGGGATGTCCGAGGAATACCATACCCCCTGCGTCTTCGTACCTCTCATAGGCGCCCACGGCTGGTCTGAAGGAACCTGACCCGGATTATTCATGGAGACAAGGCTGGACAGAGGCCCCGAGCGGTTTCTTTTGCCGATAGTCATGTAGTGTCCATAGAGAAAATAAAGAGACAAAAGCCTCGGAGTGAAGCGAGAATGAGAGAGGGGCCGCCGTCCAGCCTTGTGTCAGATGATCACACACGCAATTCATGAATAGAGTGCCCAGGTTGACGATTCTTTCGTATGGGTAGTTTAGCCGGCTGTCATAAGCCTCTACGGTTAACCCCTTTCGAAAATTTCAGGTCTGAGACCGAGGGGGCGCGTTAAGAATTTTGGGCTGTTTGAGCGGAGCGAGTTCCCAAAATTCAGCGCACCCGACCGAGCAGACCGGCCCGCAGGGTGAAGTTTTCGTCAGGGCGCCCTTCTTTTGGATACTTCTCTTGGGCGTGCAAGAAAAGTATCCGGGGTCCGGGGCAGAGCCCCGTTTTGTTAGTAAGTAAACTTGAAGGGTAAGAAGAGAAGAAAAGCCGAAGTGACAGACTGAAACTTCTGCAAAGGCTGCTAAGGGTATTGATAATACAACTTAATTCAAGAGACACCGCACTCGCTGCTTTCAATCGACCGGAAGGTCCCTTTGAAATTCCTCAAAGGTCGCTCTCAGCGAGGACAGAATGGCGCGCTGAAGCCCCAGCCACTTCTTCTCATCCCCCAGTGCGTATTTCTGATTTACCTCGATTTCGATCCCGAGATAGACTTTCTCTCCAAAAAGGGTACGAAGATGCGTGGTGAAGCCGTCCGATCTCCCTGAATAGGGATAATTCATCCGTACTTTCAATGAGGGGTCCT
>JBJKOV010000112.1:0-6427 GCA_046707105.1 Thermodesulfovibrionales bacterium | reverse complement strand
AATGGATTCCCGATTACTACCTCGGGAATGACGATAAATCAAGTTAGAATAGTCTATGTAACCGGTTTCCCGGCTCATTGCAGCAGATCACCAGAGTCCCTGCCGGTGCCCGGAAGGTCGACTTCCTGCTATGGACAAGAAGACAAAGAGCAAGATCAAACAACTGGTAATAAAAACCTATTCGGCCGCAGCGGCTGGCTCTCCTTCGTGCTTCCCGGAGGCGAGCTGCTGTTCACCGAACTCAGGCGCGGTCAGCCTCCTTGATACGGGTAAACGGCTCGGATACTCCGATGAAGAGCTGAAGATCGGCCTGGGAGAAGCCAATCTGGGCCTTGGATGCGGGAATCCTCATGCGATCGCAGACCTGAGGGAAGGGGAAACAGTCCTCGACCTTGGAAGCGGAGCCGGCTTCGACGCCTTTCTGTCCGTCATGAAAGTGGGTCCTGAAGGCTTTGTGATCGGCATCGACATGACACCGGAGATGATCGCAAAAGCGAATGAGAATACCGGCAAACTGGGGGTTAGAAACGCGGATTTCAGACTGGGAGAGATAGAGCATCTCCCTGTCGGGGACTCGGAAGTTGATGTGATCATCTCCAACTGCGTGATCAATCTTTCGCCCGACAAGCAGGCGGTCTTCGATGAGGCATTTCGCGTTCTCAGGCCGGGCGGAAGGCTTGCTATCTCCGACGTACTGAAAAAAGGCGAATTTTCCGAGGAGATCAAAAAGAACGAGCAGGCCTACAGCGGTTGAATCACCGGTTCGGTTCTCGTGGAAGAACTGAAGGAGATCCTGAAAAAGTCCGGCTTCACCGATATCGTTATTCAGAACAAGGACAACAGCGACGATATAATCAGGAGTTGGAACTTCGGCGATGGCGTTGAGAGAATGGTCTTTTCAGCTTACATAAAGGCGACAAAGCCGGGAAAATGACCATCCATGATGGTCTGACGGTTCCGCCATCTACCCCTGGTTGCATTGGGCAAAATGCCCGAAATCGACAGCAGCTGCAACGGGGGAGAGGTCTTCATTCACCACCACGCATATCGGGCCATCTTCTGACCACCCTCTGGATCAAGGAGAGAGCAGGAGGCCTGGAAACGTCTCTCTCCCCCCACTTTATTAGTGAATTCCAGACACAAGGATATGGCGCAAGGCTGGATGAAGGTCACGAGCGGTTTCTCTTCCCGGCAGTCCTGCAGTGTGAATAGAGAAAATAAGGAGGCGAAAAGAATATTTATGGTGAAGATCCTGGCCGTTTACGGCAGCCCCAGACGCGAAGGGAACACCTCGCTCCTGCTTGGGCAGTCCGTGAAAGGCGCCCGGGAGGGCGGGGCGGAGGTCGAAGAGGTTTTCCTGCGGGATCTCAAGATGTCTCCATGCCTCGAAATCTACGGCTGCAGAAAAACCGGCAGGTGCGTGATCCAGGACGATTTCCAGGCCCTGTACGACCGGATTCTCGCCTGCGACGGCATCTTCCTGGCAACGCCTGTTTTCTTCTATTCCGTGAGCGCCCACACCAAGATATTCATGGACCGCTGCCAGTCGCTCTGGGTGAAAAAATACTGGCTGGAGAGGGCGGACAAGGGACTTGATAGGCCGTTGCGAAAAGCACTACTCATTTCCGCGGGGGCAACGAAGGGCAGGAAACTCTTCGACGGCATGCTCCTGAGCATGCGTTATTTCTTTGACGCCCTGGATACTGAACTCCGGTGCACCCTCCTCTACCGCGGCCTTGACGAGGAAGGCGCTGCCTTAAGGCATCCTGAATATCTTGTTGAAGCCTTCCTCGCAGGCAAAGAGTTCATGAAACAGGCCGGCCGGAGATAGTCTCGACGCCCCCGCCTGGAAGATACTGAATGGGATGAAGAAGGTCCGCCGGAAACCTTTCGGGCGTCACTAGGTCCGGTTAATTTTGTTTTCCGGTGAGAGGCCGGAAACCAAAAAAAGCTCAGCATGGCAGTTTATATATTTCCGCCCTCTCAGCAGAAATATATAATTTACATTCTCTGCGATCTCTGCAGCTCTGCGGTGAACTGTTATCTTTTTTGTACAACGGTTATATGGTGGCAGGGCAATCATTTTGTTGACTTCCCGGAGCGTGCCTGATAGCATGTCGGATAAGAGGCTTCAAAATAAGAGTGAGGAGGAAAATATGGCACAGGCAAAGGTGGTAAAGAAAGCCGTCAAGGCGGTGAAGACAGCGAGAAAGAAGGTCGCTAAAACAACGAAGTCAACGGAGAAGAAGGTTGTGAAGACTACGAAGGCGGCGGAAAAGAAAGTTGCCAAGACCGCAAAGGCTGTGAAGAAAAATGTCGCCAAGACCACCAAGGCGGCGGAAAAGAAGGTGGCTAAAACCGTGAAGGCTGTGAAAAAAACGGTGTCCAGGACTGAGAAGTCCGTAAAGAAGAAGGTTGGAGCGGCGACAAAATCCGTGAGAAAGGCTATTAGTTAAGCCATACCAGCGTTTACCATCTGCGTCTTCTGAATGGTCCTGCACGGCTTGTCAGGGAAGCATCGAACGCCCATGAGAGGTGATCCGTTATTGGAGGCGCCATAGGTTCCAGTCTCCCCGAAGTCGTTACGTATCCATATGCCGCTCCGATTCATAAGTCAACCCAGTCACCACCGTCCCGGGAGGCTTCCTCTATCATATGTCCATACGCGGCTCCGATTCATAAGTGGAGGGGGAAAGTGCTTCTTCCCCCTTCCACACAGAGTATTCAGAAATTCCCGATGAAGGTCCAATCGCCGCTGTAGCCCGTGTGAGATCCGTAAAGATCAAGGCTGCCATTAAGCTGTACATCGGCAAACAGGTACGGGTAACCAAAAGTTGTGGAATCAGAGACAGGGGTACCGGTGTAGTCGAGGAGGACCAGGAAATAACTGCCATACAGATCGGTACTTTCATACGTTAGCACCGCATGATCGCCGAAGGCGTCAAAATTCGGGATTGTCTCAACAAAACTTGATGTGAATGGTGATTGTGCCACGTATGCCTGCGCCTCGCTGATAGAATAGCTTGCCACAACAAAGAGACCGATGAGTGCGATAAGGATGCCCTTTTTCATTTCTTTTCTCCTTTTCGGATGGTTTCACACGATAGCCATCCATGACTTGAAATTTGACAGTCACAATGTTCTCCTGTGCAGGTGTTCCTTTTTCCTAACAAACGCACCTCCTCTCTTAGCGGAACAGCTGAGGTGAATAAGCGAATGTCTTCTTCAAATTATATCCCGAATTCGATAAATGCTAAATGCCCTTTAAACATCTCGATCAATATTCCCGAAGTAATCCCTGATTTACGGCTTTCTTCCGAAAATCTTCGCCATTCCTGCTGCTGTTGCGACGCCGACGTAGAGCAGACCGTAATTTCCCAGTACAGCGATCCCGCCAATCACTACATGAAGGCCGGGCACTAACGCCGAGACACCATGCCGACAGCACGAGGAGTCCTGTCCCTGGAAACATAATGGCAACCATTCTGATGGTCAGCTCCCGGACCGCACCCTGAAATCCGGGGGCAAGGATCTCGATGAGAGGTCGACTGAATGTTACGCCGATGATCACGAGCAATGCCGTCACCGCCACGAGCAGTGAGAGCACGACCGAAGCGGCCTGGCCGGCCTCCTCTTCTCTCCCTTCCGCCAGGAGTTTTGCATATACGGGGATGAACGAAGCGGAGAGGACTCCTTCCCCGAAAAGATTCTGCAGAAGATTGGGAATGCGCAAAGCGGCTCGAAACGCGCCGGCAGCATCGGAGTTGCCGAGGTAGTAGGCGAATACGCGCTCTCGAACAAGCCCCGTGATGCGGGACAGAAGAATGCCGGCGGCGACGGCTATGGCCGCCGGGCTTTTCTTCGTGGGGTCCGGGAAGGAGTCTTGATTATGCAGGATGCTTCCCCTAAATTATCCCGGTGTGGTATACGGCTACTTTCTGCCGTTATTGCGGTATACCTCGATCGCCACCTCGGGGCAGACATGTGCACACATGGCGCATCCTGTACATTTCTCCATATGCCCGGCAGAAGCGGGGAAGTAGCCGCTTTTGTTGAAACGTTCCCTGATCGAAATAACCTCCGCCGGACATGTGTCGATGCAGTACGTGCAGCCCTTGCAGAGTTCGGTATGTATCCTGATTTTACCTTTCTTCCTCATTTAATCCCTTCTAAAAGTTCCTCGGCATGACGCCTCGAAAGTTCAGTAACCTTTCCGCTCAGCATCCTGGCGATCTCCTCCTGCCTTTCCTTCCCGGTGAGTTCTCTGGCCTCCACGTGTACCCTGCCTCCCTTTTCTTTCTTCTCGATTTTCAGATGATGCTCCCCAAAGCTTGCTATCTGCGGCAGATGAGTGATGCAGAGGAGCTGGTGCGCCCCGGAAATCCTTTCCAGTTTTTTCCCCACAGTTTCCGCTGTCTTGCCCCCGATTCCTGCGTCCACTTCGTCAAAGATCAAAACCGGTACACTGTCGACATCCGCCAGGATGCTCTTCAAGGCAAGCATCACACGGGAAAGCTCACCTCCCGATATTATCTTTGACAACGGCTTCGGGGGCTCCCCCGGGTTTGCCGAAAAAAGAAATTCGATTCTGTCCATGCCGCCCGGGCCGACCTTCTCTTTTTCGTCATCACCACGCTCCTGCCTGATGTCTATCCTGAACAGGGGGCTTCCAAAGGCGAGTTCCTTCAGTGTCGAAGTGACAAGGCCCTCAAGTTCCAGAGCCGTTTTTCCCCTTTTCTTCGAGAGCGAAGCGGCAGCCTTGAAAAGTTCCTTCTCTTTCATGGCGAATTCCCCGGCGAGAGCATCGAGCCGCTCGTCGGTCGCTTCGAGGGCCTTCAGTTCTTCCTCCGCCTCAGTCCTGTAACTCAGGATTTCCTCGATGGAATCCCCGTATTTCTTCCTGAGTTTTACGATCAGTTCAAGCCGGTCCTCCACGATCTCCAGCCTTTGAGGTTCCCCTTCATACCGCTCGCGGTGCCCCCTCAGGGCAAAAGCGGCATCGTCCAGAAGGGGTTTTGCGGACTCGATCAGCTTCAGGGTATCCTCCATGCGGTTGTCGATGGCGGACATCTCCCTCACGCGCATGATCACGGAGGAGAGCAGCTCGGTGCAGGAGCCTTCGGAACCGTATATCTGAGAGTAAGCCGCCTCCGCCAGCTCCCGGAGCCTGTTGAGGTTCGCCAGTATCTTCCTTTCCTCTTCCAGCTCCTCTTCTTCCCCTGCTTTGAGCACCGCCGTATCGATCTCGTTTACCTGGAATTTCAGGAGATCCAGCCTTTGGGCTCTCTCTTTAATCTTCTTTTTCAGTCCTTCGAGTTCATCCCCGATCTCGCCGACCTCGTGAAAAAGAGATCTGACTTTCTGACGCTCGGGCTGAAGTCTCCCATATGAATCGAGGAGCGTAGTCTGCGTTTCCGGCGACAGCAGGCTTTGGTGTTCGTGCTGGCTGTGAATATCCACGAGACGCCTGCCGACCTCCGCCAGGGTTTGCTGGGTCACCATCGTGTCGTTTATGAACGCCCTGCTCTTGCCTCCCGACGAAAGTACTCTCCTGATAATAAGTCCCTCGGACACATCTATACCGGCGTCAGACAGCAGATTGTGATCCCCGGTTTCGAACCATGCCTGCACCGACGCCTCCTTTTCTCCAGACTTTATCAAATCCGACTGCGCCCTGTTGCCGAGAGCAAGCCCCAGAGCGTCGACGATAATCGATTTCCCTGCTCCAGTCTCGCCCGTAAGGACATTCAGACCCCGGTCAAACCTCACGGTAAGATTGTCGATAATAGCCAGGTTTCTGATCGTCAATTCTCTGAGCATTTACTGATCCCTGTTAAATATATCACAAAGTGCCCTGCATGGCTCAATGCATTACCATATATTCTATAAACGCCACAACAAATATGAAAGCCCCGGCAGGGATAATCTTCTTGTAGACGCCCCAGAGGTCGGCGCTGAAGTACTCCCTGGTCAGGACGAGGCAGAGGTGGACCGGCGAAAGGAGCACGCCGATAAACCCTGCTGCGAAGGCCAGGGACATGCTGGAAAGGGGCGCGCCGCCGGTAATGCTGACCAGGAGGGGAAAAGTGCTGCCGACAAACCCGACGGTGAGGCCTGTCAGGAGCCCGGTCAGAAAAGGGAGGACGCAGAGTATGGGCAGGACCGGAATGCCCTCTTTTACCAGGAAGGAACTAAGCTGTGTGACCGCCCCCGAGGACTCCATAGCCTGCTTGAAGAGCATCACCCCGAAGATGAGAATGATCACTTCCCGGGCAAAGCCGTGTTTCGTGATGCGCCACACCTCTTTCAAAGGGTAGTGATAGATCAGAAGGAGCACCGCAACGATCACCAGAAGCGCATATTGAAGTTCAACATGCACGATCACCACGAGAAAAAGCACTGAAAAGACGGGCAGGAAGCTCAACCA
>JBJKOV010000111.1:0-2525 GCA_046707105.1 Thermodesulfovibrionales bacterium | reverse complement strand
GGAGATACATGCGCAGGGAAAGGGAGCACGGGCGCGTGGGGCATGTAGGCATGCGATTCTATCACTCCATGTTCCAGCTCTTCATCTTCGCCATGCTCCTCTGCCTGCTTACCAACAATATCGGCGTCCTCTGGATAGCCATGGAACTGGCGACCCTCTCGACGGTCCTTCTCGTCTCTCTCTACCGCACACCGACCGCCATAGAGGCAGCCTGGAAATATTTCATCCTCTGCGGAGTCGGCATCGCCCAGGCCCTATTCGGCACGGTCCTCCTCTATTTCGCTGCCGAGAAGGTGCTCGGGCAGGGAGGAGATGCGCTTCTCTGGACAAACCTCAGCCGGGTGAGCGGACAACTCGAACCCACAGTCCTCTCCCTGGCCTTCGTTTTTCTCATAGTAGGATACGGCACAAAAGTCGGCCTCGTACCTCTGCACAACTGGCTTCCCGACGCCCACAGTGAGGGCCCCACACCGATATCTGCCGTTCTGTCCGGCCTGCTCCTGAACATCGCTCTCTATGCCCTCGTCAGATGCAAGGTCCTCGTCGACGGTGCGACCCACACGAACCATGCAGGCAATATCATGATGGGGTTCGGCCTCCTTTCGATCATCGTCGCCGCCTTCTCCCTCCTGAGGCAGAAGGATATCAAGCGCATGTTCTCCTATTCATCCATCGAGCATATGGGAATCGCGACCTTCGCCTTCGGTCTCGGCGGCCCTATAGCCACATTCGGCGCACTCCTCCATATGCTGGTACACAGCCTGGCAAAGTCTTCGATATTCTTCACCGTAGGGCACGCATCCCAGATGCACCGGACGCAGGAGATGGACAAGATCAAGGGCCTCTACAAGGGCAACCCCCTTGTCGGATGGGGACTGATGTTCGGTGTTATGGCCATTGCCGGCATGCCGCCCTTCGGGATCTTTACGAGCGAGTTCCTGATCCTTACCGCTACCATAAAGGACGCTCCTTTGCTGACGCCTTTCCTCCTGCTCGGTCTCGGTGTGGCCTTTGCCGCTCTGTTCAGGAGAGTACAGCCGATGGTCGCCGGGGATGTCCCTGCCAACCAGCGGCCCATGAGAGCTGCTCATGTGCCGGTGCTGCTGCATATGGCCCTCGTTTTGATAATCGGAATATACCTTCCCGGTTTCCTTAACCAGTGGTTTCATACCACCGTGGAGTTGTTGAAATGAGCACGCTCATCGACGCATTGTTTTCCGTTATGGGAACGGATGTACAGCTTGACCGGAGGCAGTCGCCGTCTTCGGTAATATGCTGCACCGTACCGAGGGAAAGATTCGCGGAGGCCGCCGGGACGCTGAAGAACGCTTATGCCCTTCTGGCAGCGGAATGGGCGGCCGACGAGACATCTCTCGGAAGGGGCTTCAGTGTCTTCGCCTGCTACCGGTGGGGAAGAGAATATCTGATCGTAAGATCGGAGTTGCCGGCCGACGAGCCCCGGTTCCCGAGCCTTACGAAGAAGTACCTCCCTGCTTACAGGTTCGAGCGGCAGATGCAGAGCCTCATGGGTGTGATCCCTTCCGGCCACCCGGATATGAGGCCGTGGATAAAGTTTGAGGACTGGCCGGGGGAGGCCTTTCCTCTCAGAAAATCATTCGACGGGTCAAAGCCGCTTCAGCGGGTGGAAGGCGAATACCGATGGGCAAGGGCGGAGGGGGAAGGCGTGTATGAAATACCCGTGGGACCGGTCCATGCCGGAATAATCGAGCCGGGCCATTTCCGGTTTCAGGCTGTGGGGGAGATGGTGGTGAACCTCGAAGAAAGGCTCGGTTATGTCCATAAGGGCATAGAGAAGAGGTTCGAGTCGCTTTCCTGGGAAGACGGGGTGAAACTGGCCGGTCGTGTATCCGGCGATACCACGGTTGCCCACAGCATAGCCTATTCGATGGCAGTGGAATCCATGACAGGCCGTAGCGTCCCTGAAAGGGCCCATTGGATAAGGGCGCTGCTGCTCGAAAGGGAGCGCATCTCAAACCACCTCGGCGACATAGGGGCGATATGCAATGACGCCGCCTTTGCCTTTATGCTCTATCAGATGTCAAGGCTCAGGGAGATGATGCTCCGGACAAACAACAGCCTCTTCGGCCACAGGCTCATTATGGACAGAGTGGTCCCGGGCGGTGTGAGGGTTGATATTGACGGGCATGGGAAGGAGGAGATAATATCTGAACTGGACCTGGTCGCCAAGGACTTCGAACGGCTCGTTCAGATCTACGAAGACAACCCCTCTCTGGAAGACAGGGTACAGACCACAGGCATCCTGAAGCCGCAAAGGGCAAGGGAAATCTGCGCGGTAGGCATCGTTGCGCGGGCCAGCGGTCTCAACCTCGACTGCCGCATCTTCAATCCCTTCCCCCCTTACGACCAGTATGACCGCCTCGAACTCGGCGTGCCCGTGATGATAACTGGAGACGTCCATGCACGGACGTGGGTGAGGATCCAGGAGGTGCGCGAGTCGGTCAGGATAATACGATGGATACTTGATAACATGCCCGAGGGTAAAA
>JBJKOV010000110.1:0-2241 GCA_046707105.1 Thermodesulfovibrionales bacterium | reverse complement strand
GAAGACGAAAACATCAGGGAGATAATGCCGAACATACACAGGCGGTATCTCACTTACGGCCTTTCGGGCTCATCGGATATTTATGCCTCCGGGATAGAAAAAGGGTTTATGTCATCGAGCTTCGATGTGATATACGGGGGGACCCCGCTCGGCAGATTCACACTTCCCGTCCCCGGAGAACACAATATTCTGAACACGCTGGCATGCATAGGAGTCGCCCGGGAGTTGAAGATGGAGACTGTTGCGATACAGGAAGCGCTGAACTCTTTCGATGGTATCCAGCGCAGGTTCGAATTCAAGGGAGAGGCCAAGGGGATCAAGGTATACGACGACTATGGCCATCACCCTACTGAAATAAGGGCCACAATAGCGGCTGCCAGGGAAAACCTGAGATATCTCACCGGACATTCCAGACTTCATGTCGTGTTTCAGCCTCACCGTTACACGCGGACGGCGGACCTGATGGAAGAATTCGCCGTCTCCTTTGGAGACGCCGATTCCGTCATCCTGCTGGACATCTATCCGGCGGGGGAAAGTCCCATAGAGGGTATCACATCGCAGGCCCTGTGTGAAAAAATCCGCAAGGCGGGCAAGAAGAATATTTTTTACGCCGGCGACCGTGAGCAGGCCGTGGCCCGCGCCGCGGCGGAGGCCGGGACGGGGGACATTATTCTCACCCTCGGAGCCGGAGATGTCTGGAAAATCGGGGGAAAAGTGCTGGAGAGGCTCAATGGAGCTTAACAGAGAGGGTTGGGCGGCCAAATTTGAGGGCTATTACCGCGGCGACAGCCGGTTCGGGGTACCCATGAAAGACCATACCAGTCTATCGGCAGGGGGGACCGCTGACGTAATGACTTACCCGGAAGATCCCGTATCGCTCACGAATCTCATGGTTGTTCTTAAGTACGAAGCTGCGCCTATTTTTCCTGTCGGCGGAGGGACGAACATTCTCGTTCGGGAAGGCGGGATAGAGGGCGTCGTCATATCCCTGAGGGCATTCACCAGGATCGAGGTCCTGCAGGAATACGGGGAAGTCGTGGAACTTTTTGTGGAGGCTGGCGCCCCCTTGCAGAAGCTTGTAAATTTCTGCAAGGGGAAGGGGTATTCGGGCATTGAAGGGTTGACGGGGATACCGGGCACAGTCGGCGGGGCTATCTGCGGCAATTCAGGCTCCTTCGGCTGCGAGGTGAAGGACGTGGTAGCTTCCGTCGTCATAATAGATTCAGACGGCCGGCTTGACAGGCACGATGCCGCTGACCTGGGCTTCAGGTACAGGGGCTCCGATATATTCCCGGGAAACATAGTTCTGAGTGCCAACCTCAGGCTCAGAAAGGACGACCCGGAAGCTGTCGCCGCCAGGACTGACGGCTTTTTTTCGGAAAAAAAGCGGACTCAGCCAATCTCCGAGAAGTCCGCCGGATGCGTATTCAGAAACCCTGAGGGGGCCTCCGCAGGACGCCTTATTGACGAAGCCGGATGCAAAGGGATGAGGAGAGGCGGCATGGAGGTCAGCAGCGTACATGCAAACTTTTTCGTCAACGCAGGCGGAGGAACGGCCTCCGATTTTATTGTACTCATGGAAGATGTTGCCGCCGAGGTGCAAAAAAAGTTCTCGGTGGTGCTTGAACCCGAGATAAAAATTGTGGGAAGGGAGTAAATCTTTTGTGCTGTGTGGCAGTCCCAATATGAAGAAGGATTCCCGGCGCGCTTCACTTGCGGGAATGACAGAAAAAGCGCTCTTGCGCCCCAGACTTGTCATTCCGGCTTGTCCGGCCTGTCCCGACCCTCACGGGGAATCTTTCCTATCGCCCCATGTAGGCGAAAGGTCACAGGAGAACAAATGATGGATGATTGCGGTGCTTGCTTATGAACAGGAAAACTCTGAAAGACGGCAAAATAGGGGTTCTCATGGGAGGGACATCGTCTGAGAGAGAGGTATCGCTAAAGAGCGGCGCCGCTATTTACAGAGCGTTGAAATCGCTTAAATACCATGTCACCCCCGTGGACGTCGGTGATGATATTTGCACGGTTCTGAAAAAGAAGAAGATAGACGCAGCCTTTATCGCCCTTCACGGAGGGCATGGCGAAAACGGTGCCCTGCAAGGGATGCTGGAGGTCATGAACGTGCCTTACACGGGTTCGGGCATCCTTGCCTCAGCCCTGGCAATGGACAAGGAGGCATCGAAGAAGGTGTTCCTTCATCACGGACTGCCCGTTCCACCTTTCGTAGTGGTCTCCCGC
>JBJKOV010000109.1:0-10067 GCA_046707105.1 Thermodesulfovibrionales bacterium | reverse complement strand
GGAACGAAAATATGGACAGTGTGGACTGCCGGGAACCGTTTTTCGACGCGACCATGGAAGCGATGGTGAAGCAGGACATCAGATACGGGCCGATATAGAGGGAGTCCCTGGCACTCCACGTTTGGCTGGACCGGTGAGAAGAGGTATAGTCCAAATTATAGAATTTTTGCTCCGGCTACGCTAACATATGTATCAGAAATCATTTCCGTGGGGACGGATGACAAAAAAAAGGATACAATTAGCATTACTCTTAGTTCTGCTGCTCACTCTTTGCCTCACTGAACATTCATGGGCTTCCAGTGCAGCCGTCCTGAAGAGTGCACAGATAAAGCCTTACAACGAAGCCCTTGAGGGCTTTAGGAGTTCTTGTGACTGCAGCATAATGAATCTTGGTGCCGGTGGAATGGATAAGGACCAGATCACCGGGGAAATCAAACGGCTCCATCCCGATATGGTGCTGGCGATAGGGATGGGTGCACTCTCGCAGGTCCGGACCATCAGAGACCTGCCGGTGGTCTATGTCATGGTCCCTCATGCTCTGTCTCGCAGCCCGGAGGGAGATAACATATCGGGTGTGAGCATGTACATTTCTCCTTCGAATTATCTCGACTCCATGATCAAATTATTCCCCGGGGCGAGGAGGGTCGGGCTGGTATACGATCCCAGGGACTCGGATACCTATGTGAAGGAAGCGATGCGCATAGCGAGGGCCAGAGGGATTGATCTCATCGCGGAAAAGGCCGGCACTTCCGAGGCGGTGCCCCATCTTATCGACAGCCTGAAGGAAAAGATAGATGTGCTCTGGATGCTGCCTGAAACGAACCTGCTGAATTCGGCCACGGTCGACTATATGCTCCTTTTTTCGTTTGAGAACAAGGTGCCTATCTTCACCTTCTCGAAAAAGTACGTCGAGATGGGCGCCGCTGCGGCGCTGACTGTCAGCCCCTATGACATGGGGGTCCAGGCAGGGGCGATATCGAAAAAGCTTGGGGGAGACAAGAGCGCCGGGCGCATACGGGTCGATGCGAACGTCTCAGGCCTGGTCATTAACCGGAAGGTTTTGAAAAAGCTTGGAATAAGAACGAACGAAAAGATGACGGAGCGGGCGGAAGATGTCAACTGAAGACTTCAGAAACAGCTTCAGCTACAGGGTATTCAAGTCTTTTTCGGTCTCGATCATGATCCTGTCTGCGATCTTTATCATCTTCTTTGTCTACTACCAGAAGAGGCGGGTCAAGGAGGATCTTATAAAAGAGGGGAGATTGCTTTCCGCACTTCTCGCCTACAGCTCGAAGACCGCAGTTTTTGCCGAAAACAGAACGCTGCTGAAGGATGCGGCCATCGCGGTCCTGAGACAGAAGAACGTCGTCGGGGTGCAGGTACTGACGGCCGGAAAAGAGGTCTTGTTCAGTGAGAGCAGACGCCCCTTTCTCTCAAAAGGAGGCGGGTTCGCGGCGATGGGGACCGCGGAAGGATTGTATGAGCCCAGAGAAAACGAGGACAGTATTGAGGTCGTTGCGCCGGTGACTCTTGAGGTGAACGTCAATCCGCCGGAATTGCTCTATTTTGAGGACGTATCTCCTGCCAGGAAAGAAAGAGTCATAGGGTTTGTGAGAGTTGTTATGGACAAAAAGGCCCTGAGAAGTGAGACGGCGACCATCCTGGTCAGAAGCGCCGCCATTGCAGCTGTATTCCTTCTTCTGGGTACGACAATCATCATCTTCGCGATCAGGCGGGTTACAAGGCCTCTCACAAGCCTGACCGAGGCGGTGAGGCTGTTAGGCATGGGTGAGTCCGTCGGGAAAGTGCCGGTCGAAACGCGCGATGAAGTGGGAAAACTTGCTGCGGCGTTTAATACTATGTCGGACAATCTGAAAGAAAGAGAAGAGGAAAAGAAGTCTCTCGAAGAGAAGCTGAGGGTGGCCCGGACGATGGAGGCGATCGGGACGCTTGCCCGGGGCATCGCTCATGACTTCAACAACATCCTCTCGACGGTTCAGGGCTCGGTCTATATCCTGGAGAAAAAGCTGAATGAAGGCGGTCCCCTGAGAGGTTATACCGGGCAGATCAGTATATCCCTTGCAAAGGCAAAGAACCTCATCCAGAGCCTCCTCATCTTCAGCAGGACGCAGACGATAAGCCTCCATCCGACTGAAATAAATTCACTCATCAGGAAGATGAAACCCTTGCTGAAAGGCATTCTCGTGGAAGATGTCCGGCTGGCCCTTTCCCTTTCGGAGAGTGAGATGGTGATAAAAGCCGATCCTCTCCAGATAGAACAGGTCATTATGAACCTCTGCACAAACGCACGGGACGCCATGCCTGACGGAGGCCTTGTGACCGTCGGGAGCGCGGCCGTGCTCATGGAGGACAGCGGCGCAACTCCCCCCCAGGTAGGAGGACGCAGGAGATATGCTTGTGTTATGATCTCGGATAGCGGCACGGGCATGGACGAAGAGACAAGGCAGCACATATTCGAGCCTTTTTTCACGACAAAAAAATCTGGAAGCGGCAACGGACTTGGCCTTGCGATTGTCTACGGAATTGTGGAGCAGCATGGCGGAGCCATAGATGTACGCACAGCGCCCGGCGAGGGGACCGAGTTCAGGATATGCTTCCCGCTGGTGGAAGAAAAGGTGATAGAGAGCGCGTAACTCTGACCCTTGAAGGAGAGGACGGGTATGTATAGGGGCCTTTATTTGACGGCGGAATTTATTCTTACAAAACCTCGGAAATGACGGTTGATGCATCCCTTTAAGGAAGATATCATAGAGGTGCAGAAATGAATAAAGTGTTGATCGCAGATGATGACAGTGATTTAAGGGGGATTGTTCGCGACGTCCTGCGGGAGGAGGGCTTTCTTACCCTGGAGGCAGCCGACGGAAGAAGCGCCATCGAGGTTTTCGAAGCCGAGATTCCGGACGCCGCGCTTGTTGATCTTAAAATGCCGGACATGGACGGCATAGAGACAATGAGGGAAATGAAGAAGATCGACGAGGGCGTGCCCGTCATTATTCTCACCGGATACGGCGACGTCAGGAGAGCGGTTGAGGCCATAAAAGGCGGGGCCTACGATTTTGCCGAGAAGCCTCCGGATTTTAAGAAACTGGTTATCACCCTTCGGAGGGCGACGGAAAGGCGCGAATTGGAACTGCAGATGAACAGGACCAGCGCGGCACTGGAGTCGTCCCTCGAACGCCAGTTTGGGAAGAGCCCCGCGATGAAAAAGGTCATAGCCCAGCTTAAGCGGATCGCACCGACGGACTTTTCAGTGATTATACAGGGAGAGACGGGTACAGGGAAGTCTTTCGTCGCCGAGTCTATTCATAGTCTGAGTAAAAGGTCCGACAAGCCGTTTGTCTGTGTGGATATCGGGCTGATCCCGGACCTCCTCGTCGAGAGCGAACTCTTCGGATATAAGAAAGGGGCCTTCACCGGTGCTGACAGAGACAAGAAAGGATATTTCGAGACCGCCGACCATGGGACCATGTTTATTGACGAGCTTGAGAACATGTCGACGCATGTCCAGGGGAAGCTCCTCAGCTTCATCGAGAGGAAGACGATATATCCTTTGGGTTGTACCACTCCCATTGAAATGCACCTCCGCTTAATTGCGGCCACGAACAAGGACATCTGGATGAGAGTGAAAAAACAGGAATTCAGGGAAGACCTGTTTTATCGCCTTGGCGAGTTTATATTGACGCTGCCGCCGCTCAGGGAAAGGTTGGAGGATATACCTTTTTTTGCCGGGAAATTCCTCTTCGAGGCTGCCGCCGAGATGAGCAAACAGATCAGGGAGATCGATGACGCCGCTCTCGTCAAGTTAAAGACGCATCCCTGGCCCGGCAACCTGAGAGAGCTGAAAAATGTGGTGAGACGGGCTGTGCTTCTGGCGGAGGAAGACATTATCAGGGAGAGCGTCATAAAGTTTCCGGCCGACGGACTTTCGGATGACAGTCATTCCTCCTCATGTTTGTCTCTCAAAGAATCGGTGAAAGACCTGGAAAAGAAGCTCATCAGGCAGGCTATGGAGGCGTCGGCCGGGAACAAGACCAGGGCGGCTGAAATGCTGGGTATAAGTTACAAGAACCTGTTTGACAAATTGAAGGAGTATGACGCCAAATAAATGAACTCAGCCCGCTGACCGCCGTCCCCTGTCTCAATCGTATACATTTTACATAGTCCTGTATAAACATTACACAAAACCGGTTGTTCCGTCTCTGCTTTTTAGGCTGTCCTCTATGGTTTCCGCTCTATACTTAAACCTGATAACGGCAGTGGAAGAGCCGGCGTGATGAACAGTGGAGTGAAAAGAACTCCGTCCTCCCAGCGGTTGGCCCGATGTATTCTCGTGTTGCGATCATGCTGATCAGGTCCGGTTGCCTGACTTCTGGCACCGTCCTTGCTGTTTTTTACCAATAACTTCTTGTAAATAATAGATAGTGTGTTGTAAAACCGGCTGACTATTGAATACTGAACGGGCATCGGGGGACCGTCTTGCACCGTATTCCATAGAGCACTGCTGTTTCCGGGGGGTGAGGGAATATGGTGAAGAGAGGAAAGCGGCGTTATGAGGCTTTCGGTCAGGCTTTCGCCAAGAGAACTGGAAGTCCTCAACCTCCTTAAGCTCGGCAAGACCTCATGGGACATCTCCAGAATCCTGCGGATAACCGAGAGGACGGTTAATTACCACGTAGGCAATATCATGCGGAAGCTCGATGCGACAAACAGGATACAGGCTGTTTACGAAGCTGTCAATCTGGAACTGATCGATCTGTAATGCCGCACCTCTGAAGCGTGTTGTAATAACGGGAATCTTTCGTATAAGCTATTAAAAGACAGTGCGGACTTGAAAAGGATCATTCGTGAAGATTTTAAGATTTGTTGCGGCCGTCTCCATATTCTTTGTCTTTCCCAGCCTTCCGCTCCTCGCCCGGCCGGCAGGCGCCGCCACGCAGGCTGCCATAACCGGAGGAGGCGGGAGGAGCATCGAACGGCTGCAAAACGCGAAAGAGAAGTTTTATTTTAATATCTATTGGCTTGGAATTTTTGTAGGCAGTGCTACCCTGACGAGTGTCAGGGAAGGAGGGACAGTCACCTTCACATCCGAGGTCCATTCGGCCCCGGTAATTTCGGTGGTGTATAAGGTGGAGGACCATGCCGCAAGCCGGGAAGTGGCGGGAATGCCGGAAAATTTCAGGATCAAACAGAGGGAGGGGAGGTACAGGAGCGACAAGGAGATCCTCTTTGATCCTGCCAAAGGCCGGATCACCTATATAGATTATCGCAAGGGAATCAGGGCCGAACATGAGGTAAAAAACTTTCCGGTGTGGGATGTGATTTCCGGCTTCTTCCATTTGAGAACTCTTCTCCTTGAGACTGGTAAAACCGTTTCTCTGAATGTCTTTGACAGCAACAAGATGCTGAAGACCGAAGTCCATGTGCTGAGAAAAGAGAAGGTCGCCTTCCCTGGGAGAGGGGACGTGGATGCATTGGTCGTGAAGCCGGTGCTCAGAACAGAGGGGCTCTTCAAGCATAAAGGCGAGATATTAATATGGCTTACGGACGATGTAAGCAGGATACCTGTGAAGGTAGAGACCAAGGTGTCAATCGGCAAGGTTGTGGCGGAACTCACGCGGGTCGAGATCGTCCGGTAGACCGCGGCTTGCGGAAAAATAACTTGCCAAGCCCTGAGGTTATCTGCGGTTCAGAACGGTGAGAATTCTGTCTCTCATTTCGGGGGAGTCCCAATCCGTGCTGCCCATGATCTTGTCGACCAGAATCCCATGGCGGTCGATGACGAACGTTACCGGCAGTCCGATTACGCCGAACTGTTCGAAATAACCCTCTCCGTTCTTATCGAAAAAGATCCGGAACGAGAGACTTTTCCCCGTGACAAAGGATCTCAGAGATTGTTCGGAACTGTCGATCGACACGGCAAAGACTTCCAGCCCCTTGTCTCTCATCGACCGGTAGAGGTTGTTCATCGAGGCCATCTCCGACTTGCAGGCATGGCACCACGAAGCCCAGAAATTAAGCAGCACGACTTTTCCCCTCTGTTCGGCAAGGGACGCTTTTTTCCCAGTGATGTCATTTAGGACAAAGGGGGGTGCGTATTGTCCGATCTCCGGCGCGGTATGGAATGCGAACGCTTTCCTGGCACCAGCGCTCGAGAAAATCATGATAAGTACAATCGAACAAAGGAAACAGCGCGATTTCATGTTGTAGGTATACAATAAGATATTGGCAGCATGGCTGTCAAAGAGTCAGTTTCAGTGTCAGCGATCAGTGTCGGCCGGAGATAAGACATCTCTTGAAAACCTCCCGTAACGACTCGAACTGACACTGGCACGGACACTGACACTGATTCTTTGTTGGCAACCGGAAGACCTGATGATCTAAAATATAAGAATGTATCCGGGTCCCATCGAAACAGAAGTACGGGCTCCCTTTGCGACTGGCCGGCATGCCGGAGAGGAACTCCTCCTGGAGTGCTATGACCGTTCGCTGCAGCTGTTAAGGGAGAATTCGCGACCCTTCGGCATCATCGCGAGCAGACAGTGTGAGAAAGCGGCATGTCGTCATTATGTGAGCATATTCGCGCGGGACGCCTCGATTTCGGCGCTCGGTATGATTGCTTCGGGAGATCCTGGGCTTGTCCAATCCGCGCGCATGAGCCTGCTTACCCTGTCAGGGCGACAGGCCGCAAACGGGCAGATCCCGAACTATGTGAAGCCCGAGGCCGGTGAGGTGGATTACTGGTACTTAGGCTGCATTGACGCGACACTCTGGTGGCTTATAGCGGTGGCGTTCCATGATCGCCTGGTCCCTGCGTCTCCCCTTTCCGGGTGTCTGGAGAGCGAAATAGGCGGCGCTCTCAAGTGGCTTTCATCACAGGAACATCAGGACCTGTTCCTGCTCCAGCAGAACGAAGCGAGCGACTGGGCCGACATAATGCCCAGGTCCGGCTTCGTGCTTTATTCGAACGCCCTGTGGCATTGTGTCAAGAAGCTCTACGGGTTGCCGGCTGCGCCGGAGACAGCGCAATACTTTAACTACCTCTTCTACCCGTTCGGCAATGACGTTGCCGGGCGGCGGCGGGCCCGCGTACTCATGCATTACATAAGGAACGGGGAGAGATGCAGGGATTTCTATCTCAGCTTTGTGAATTTTTCAACCTGGGGCCGTGAGGTGGACGTGTTCGGCAACATACTTGCTCTGCTGGCAGGTCCGGCCGATACGTCCAGGTCGCTGAAAATCGTGGACGCTCTTGTAGCCGCGGGGGCAAACCTGCCCCATCCGTTGCGGGTCGTCCTCAATCCGATACGCAAAAGCAGCTGCCTCTGGCGTCCCTACATGGAGCGGCACAGGCAGAACCTGCCCTACCAGTACCATAACGGCGGGATATGGCCTTTTGCCGGAGGTTTCTGGGTCGTCCTTCTTGCGAAGATGAAGAGGGAAGAAGAGGGCTGGAGAGAACTGGAGAGGCTAGCCCTCGTAAACAGGCTCAACGGATGGGAGTTCAATGAATGGCTGCACGGAAAAACGGGCGAACCCATGGGAATGGCGGGGCAGTCATGGAACGCGGCGATGTTCATCCTGGCATTCCACGCCCTGCGCGACGGCATAGGGGTCCCGGGCTAATTCCTCATCCCGGCCCTGGACGGGTTCCTCACCAACCCTCTTTTTTCACATGCATCTCCACCTGGATGCCTTTCATGCCTGCTTGTCCACAGGCCTCAGACCTCCATATAGTCACTTCATAGGACTGTTTCCCGTCCAGGGTGAACGGGGCGCCGTACCCCTTTTTCGGCGGAAGATCCTCGCAGGATATTGTGGGTGTCCAGTCGATATCCACCTTATACGTGTTTGTATTGACAAACTTGATGAAAGCCACTATCAGGTTGTTGTAGCCGAAGGGATGGTATTTCATCATCACTTCGACTCCTTCCTGTTTGCCGACAAGTTGATAATCCTGCGCCATGGCGGCCGATGCGGCAAATACGGATATACAGACTGCGACGACAAGACAGCTCAACTTCTTCATACTGTCCTCCTGACATCGGGTTTGCAAGCTCCTGATAAAAGCATAGCAGTCTTCTCAAAGAGATCAAGGTGCCGGGCGAGACCGTTATTATGATGCCGTCATTCCGGCTTGCCCGGAATCTCTATTCCTTCTATCTCAGGTTTCATCTTGCGGTCGAGTTCGGCGATGACCTGTGCTCCGAACAGGAGGATGACGGCAGCGACTTCTATGCTGAGAAGGCTCACTACAGCGGTTGCAAAGGACCCGTAGATAACGTTCACGAGCGACAGTGTCGCATAATACCATACCAGCACCCGGCGGGAGATTTCCCACAGGACGGTGGCGCTTACCCCGCCGACAAGGGCATGCCGGAAAGTAATACGCCCCACCGGCATTACCAGATAGATCGAGGTCAGCATGAGGATTTCGCCGACGACGCCCATGACATATACAGCAACGCGCGGTGCCCCTTCAAGACTTAAATTCCAGCCGAGGATGACTAATTGCCTCCCCTCCAGTGTCTGCAATGCGCCGGAGACTAAAGAGACCGCGAGCATTCCAATTGCGACCAGAAAGATGTAAACGTAGGGGATAAGAACGGAAACCAGGAAATGACGGCGGTGGTCCCTGATACGGTGAAAAAATATCACTGACATCGCGTTTTCGAGCACGGTGAAGGCCAGAGAACTGAAAAACAACATGACGACAAACCCGATAACGCCGACTACGTGACGGTTCTTAAGAAATACTCTCACCTGATCGGTCAGCTTTGCCGCGTACCCCGGCATTATCATTGCCAGATTGGACGACACGGTCGCCATCAGTCTGTTCTGGTCTATGAAATGCGACAAGACGACGAGGATCAGGATCAGCATCGGTATTACCGACAGGAGCGTGTAATAGGCCACGGCTCCAGACAGGAGCAGCCCCTGATTGCGCCGGAAGTCCCGCAGTACGTTCCGGAAGAACCGGCCCGGATGCCTCAACCAATTCTCTGATCCATTTTTTTCCATGGTCGGTTAAAGAATAGATTAGTTTAGTACAAAGAACACTACAAAGTAATCCTTCCTTTGCATAAAAAAATTCAAGGGGCACGCGTGCCGCAAGACTTTGTTTTTATGGCCGGCAGAAGACGGGAAATTAAAGCGGCTCGGCACTTACTCGCCGGAGTGGATGCCGCTCCTGCTTTTTCCCCTGGCATAGGAGAGAACGGCTTTGAGAAGGGAGGCGCTGCGAGCCAGCTCGGTGTAAGCCTCGTCCCGCGTCATCTCCCTGTCTTCCCTCTTCATTTTCAAGGCAAGGCCGCGGGCCGTGTTGGCGATCCCGGCTATCTCCCGTGCGAGTTCATGTTCATCACGAATGACGATGGGATACATATGCTTCCGGATAAGGGTGATATTCTCCAGCACGCCAGGTTCTACGATTCCGTCATTGATGTTATGGTGTCTTTCATTGAAGTCGTCGTAGGGCACATTATGGAGGGGCATACTGAGATCGCCTATGTAATGGGCGCAGAAAGCCATGTGATAACCGGCATACTTCCCGCCCGCGGTGTCTTGTATATATCTCCTGAGTGAGGCGATTATAGCCCCGTATAGATGACCCTCCGTGTCCGATGCCTTGTTATATCTTTCCGCCTGGTCCATAACCATGTTTTCCGTCACTTCGACACCTCCGGTGTTGTTGAACCAGTGATTTGTTCCCTCCGTATTTCCGGCCTTTAATTTTGCCATGTCGGCACCGGCCGCATTATACCAGCTCTCATATCCGGCCGCTTTCGCAATCGCCAGATGAGTCCTGTCCTGCCATCCGAAAGCCGTACCCGCGAGGAGCAGGACGAGGGAGAAGCAGGCCGCCTTCAGGATGATGACGCGACGTTGAGCTTTCATATCAGACATAGACCTTCATTGCGCTGTCGATAAACAACCGGATGAGGCCGGTCCTGAACCTCTCCAGATCTGTGAGGACGACGCCGCTCCGGGTCAATTCATGCAATTCAGTCAGGGCTTTCTGTGCCTTAACGAGATCGGAGAAATCCTCT
>JBJKOV010000108.1:0-5070 GCA_046707105.1 Thermodesulfovibrionales bacterium | reverse complement strand
CTCGTAATAATCTTTCACAGACGGCGCCATTTCAGCTCCTTGAAGTCAATTTTATTCGTCACTGTTTATAATATTAGTTTAGTAAGGCCTTGTCAAGTATCATTCAATGATACTATCCAAGTTGAGCGATTCTCCAGTTCGTCATTCCGGCTTGTCCGGCCTGTCCCGACCCTCACGGGGAATCTTTCCTGCCTTTTCGGAAGGATTCCCGACCTGCCTGCCGGCAGGCGCGCTCTGCTTGCGGGAATGACACCCGACGGGTGAATGTAGGGGCGTATTGCAATACGCCCCTACAAAGGGCAAAACGAATACATTGCGTAAACAATCGCTCAACTTGGGTACTGTATAACAGCTTTTTGCGGAACCCTTTTTTTTATATCATACCAGCTTTTTTGGCCGCGTCATAACATCACTTTTTTGGGGTAAAGGAGCGTGAGCAAGATTTCTTATGGACAAAAGGCTTATATGAAGATTCTCAGCAACAGGAGCAAAAAAAGGGGTGAGCGGCGAAGCGGCGGGAATGGATGTACCCGCCCTTCCTCCCCTGTACCACGAAGAAGAAGGACGGGCATTATTTATGCCTCCAGGATATCTTCCGGCAGCTCCTTCCTTATCAGTACTGGTTTAACGGTCCTGCCGACGATGTCCGTCGTATTACCGACCCTCAGAGTGGTGAAGAGCAGGTCGAACTTCTTCTCCAGTTCGTTCATGATCGGCCCTCTTATATCGGCCCCAAGGTCCCACCATTTTTTCTTGAGGGTGCCGAACCCCTTCTTTCTTGTACTGTAGATAAACTGCTCATCGGTCTGCCCTTCCTTTTTTTCCTTGGCGAATTCCGTCTTGATGTAGCTGTAAACCTCTTCCCTGAAAGCTGCCGGAAGGTGCGTGCTGTCATAGATTATGTTCTGAAAACCTGTGGCCAGATGGACCTCCGACGTCCCGGTCTCGGGGAACATGTGAAACGCCTCTTCAGGCAGCGTCGATGCGCCGTGCTGCACCGCACCTGAAAGCCCGTGCTCCTTCCGCGCCAGGTCGGACAACTGCCGCAGCGTATCGAAATCTATCTTTACCTTTGCCAGGGTTCCGTCCGGAAGAACAACGCCGCCGTGAGATGTGCCGGTCTGAACACTCAGTTTGCTCAGCCCTTTGCCCCCCTTGAAGGTTTCCCTGAAACCGTCAAGATAGGCCTTCATCTCTTCGGGCGTGCTGTTTTTCTTCCCGATCTCCCCGATCTCGCCTCCGACTGAGACATCGATCCCCCGGGGCTGTATCCCCCTGATGAAGGCAGCCAGTTCGGCCGTCTTCTCGAAGTTGGGCCTCTGCTGCTCCTTTATCGTCGGTTTGTCGAGGTCAACGAGGGTCGAGGAGTCGATATCGATATTGTAAAACTCGGCCTCGATCGCCTCCTGTATCAACCCCTTTATATATCCGGTCTCGGCGGCCGGATCGCCGAGAAAATTCTTTCTCACCAGCTGGAAGTGGTCACCCTGAATGAAGACCGGTCCCTGGAATCCCTCCTTTACCGCAGCGGCCAGAACGACCGCGGCATATTCCAGGGGTCTCTGTTTTGTATAGCCGATCTCGGAACGCGCAATTTCGAAGATAAACGCCCCCGCCTTTTTCTCCAGCGCCTTTCTAAAGACAGCCTTCGCAACGTCATAGGTAAGTCCCCGGATATTGATCGCCGGCACGGTAAACCCGGGATAATTCCTCCCCATCTCCTCATACAGATCGTGGATCGAAGCGGGTATGGCCCCGCAAGCCTTGGCGATCTCCTTCACCAGAGCCAGGAGCTTCTTCTTTCTGTCTTCTTCCGAGAATACGGCCTCGTAAATGAGACCGTCCATTAGAGAAGAAAGGGCTTCGCGGTCTTTTATTCCGACCCCTTCCTTTCCGATGCTGATGGCTCCGCCTAATTCCTTGATATTCATCTGCCCTCCTTCCGAAATTTGATGGGAATGTACTGCCATAAAGCCTTAATTGTCTCAGGCTCTATTATACTAAACCTTACATTGCATAGAAACCACGGATGCCGATCCCTTTCAGATTTCACCGGACCTCCTGAAGTATCTGTTCAGCACTGCTTCCAAGTTCCGCACAATGCTGTTTTTCGAGTTTATTATAAATATTCTGTCGCCTGCCTGGAAGAGCTCTCTTTCTATCCTCCGGACACCGGTTCCGCCTCCGGACCTCCTGTTCAGTTCCTCTTCGAACATGGGGACGATCTTGTCCTTCATCCTGAGTTCCGTATCCATAAGAAAGACGGCGATCTCCGGCGAAAGGTCCAGTACCCTGTCGAGAAACGCGGCTATCTCATTTTGGTATATCTGCTTTGGAGGAGAAGACTTTACCTCCGCATAGAGGACCGAGCCGTCAAACTTGGCGATAACGTCGTAATCGCCGCCGACATCGGGTCTCCTGAATTTTACCCCCCAGACCGCCTCGGTTCCGAACTCTCTTGCGAGCACTTCGGAAACGTACCATTCAAGAGTCTCCCCGAAGCTCCTGACATGCCCAGCCAGTACGTAACCGTTCCCCTTTGCACGGGCCAGGCCCGCGCGTGTGAGATATTTGACATATTCAGCGGTCACATGCGAAGTGGCGTATCGGGTCACATCCTCAAGCGTAAAAAAGTCCTGGTGTTTGATCACGTCGCGAATAAACAGGCGGAAGGAATACTTCCCGAGCATAGTGTAATATTCGTCGACCAATTCCTGTGCCGGCAGGAGCAGAAACTCCGCAGGTTCCTTCTTGAAAATGCGGAAGCCGCGTCTCTTTAATAAGATATCGAGGCCGGGGGTCAGAAGGTTGAGAGACCTCCTGAGCCTCCTCACTTCTTCCCTCAGATAGGAGAGTTCGTCAAAGCTTCCGTCATCCGGCACTGGGTCCTCCGGGAGAGGCAGGCGCGTACAGCCGGCGGAGCCGGTCTTACTTGTCGTTTATGAGTTTGAGGGCCACCCTCCGGTGCCTCGGCCCGTCGAACTCGCAGAAGAATATTGACTGCCAGGTGCCGAGAACAAGCCTCCCCTCGTCTATAAATACGTTCTGGGAGATGCCAACAACCGTGGCCTTGATATGTGCTGAAGCGTTGCCTTCCTTGTGGTGATAATCGCCCTCAAAAGGGACCAGCCTGGTAAGCAGGCTCTGTATATCACGCTGCACACTGGGATCGGCGCCTTCGTTGATTGTTACCGCAGCGGTCGTATGAGGGACATAAAGATGGCATACTCCGCTCACAATCCCGGCCTCTTTCACCGCCTCCTGGACCTTCTCCGTTATATCGATGAACTCCGTTCGCGCCCTGCTCTTAACGTTTATGTAATTGATCACCTGTCATCCTCCTCGGCGCCTGACCTCCGAAAACTGAACAACTCTTCGTAGAACCTGTCTTCGGCGCAAAACCGGACCTCGGCTACGACAAAAGAATCGGCCAGGTCCCGGTTTCCGATTTTTATTATATCTTTTTCGGTGGTAACAATCCACTCCGCACCGCACTTTTCGGCCTCACTTCTTATCCTCCGGATGTCCGCTTCGCCATAGTGATAATGATCCCTGTACGACTTGAACCCCGAGACTTCAGCGCCTGCCGCAGTCAGCGTCCTTTTGAAGGAAAGAGGGTCGCCCAGGGCGCAGAAACCGAAGACCTTCCTGCCGGCGATCCATTCCTTTTCTTTCCTCCCGCCCGAAAGAAATCTCCACGAGACAGGCAGATGTGCAGACTGAAAAACAGGGGCTCCGGCATTATACTTCCTCAACTTTTCAACAAGGCTGCCGCACCGTGAAATCTCGTTATTCTCCCCCATTTCATTTTTGGTAACGACTATGATATCGGCCCTCCCCAAAGATCGAAGCGGTTCCCTCAGCTTTCCGAAGGGGAGAAGCAGGTGCCTTCCGAAGGGGTCGGCAACGTTGACCAGGACAACGTCCTTGTCCCGGTAGAGGTGAAAATGCTGGAACCCGTCGTCGAGGATGAAGACGATTTCGCCTGCAGCATCCATGAGGGGCGAGTCAGCTGAATGCAACGCGAACATGCCCCCTTCGTACCGGTCGCCGTCTTTCACTATCGGGACCCCTTTCAGCTTGTCCGCCATCAGAAACGGCTCGTCGCCTGCATCTTCGACCTTCAGAAGCGGACCGTTTCCCGTGGTCACGAAGCAGGGGGAGCTGCCTTTTCCCCTGTATCCCCTGGTGAGAATAACGGGCGTAAAACCGCGTTTTATCGCCTCCCCGGCAACCGCCATGACAGCGGGCGTCTTGCCGGTGCCGCCCACCGTGAGGTTGCCGATGCTGATGACTCTATGGGGCAGGCGCTTCTGATTTCTGAGAGAATAATGTTTCCTGGCCGAGAAGCCCAGATAGTACATTAATTCAAAAAAATGCATGGGCTATATATTACCATTTTTCTTGCGCAGAGGCATGCCGGAGCTGCTTTCTTAATCCTTTAAGAACATTTTGGCCGCGGACCAACACGGCCGGACACTCATTCTTAAATACTTGTTCCTGTCAGTGTTCACCCGCAGCCGGCTGCCTTACGGGTCAATGCAAGATGGCCGTATATGTGAGGTTTACGCCAGTTTTCTTGCGATCCAGAGAAGCATGACTGCGCCGACCGTCGCCGTGACGAGTGAACCTATGAAGCCGTAAGAGGTGACGTGGAGAAGCCTGAAGATGAACCCGCCGACAAGCGCACCGAGAATTCCCACGACAAGGTTGCCGACCGCGCCGAACCCTTTGCCGCGTATCAGCTTCCCTGCAATCCACCCTGCCGTTGCGCCGATTACCAGAAACCAGAGCCAGTGCATGAAGACCTCCTCTCTTGAGCTTAACAACTTCGAGGATCATGTCAAGCCGGGGTCTAAAGATATCCTTCGACTATTCGAATCGCCCTGTCTACTGCGCCCGCATTGGCGAAAAAAAGCTTCTTCGCTTTTTCCCCCGCCTCCTTCGCTTTTTCAGGGGTGACAAGGAGTTCACGCATTTTCTTTGCGAGCTCGGATGGACCCGTTTCGAAGGCGGCCCCTTCACGGTAGAAGTCCTCGATAAAAGGGAAGTTCTCCATGTGGTGCCCGC
>JBJKOV010000107.1:0-1527 GCA_046707105.1 Thermodesulfovibrionales bacterium | reverse complement strand
CAATGACAAAGAAGAGGGTGTCATCTTTTCCTTTTCGAACGGCCCCCATTCTTTAAAGACCTTCCTTAACCCGGCGTCCCAGGAGCTGGCCAGCTTCAGGAGGACACGAAGGGGAATAACGATGCGGGGCATCTCCGGGAAAGAGAAACCCCTGGCCTTTATAGGCGTCAGGGCCTGCGACCTGGCGGCGCTCAGACTGCTTGACAAGGTTTTTCTCGATGGTCCTGTCACGGATGCGGGATATTCCCGCAGGAGAAACGGCATCTTCATAATAGCCGTCAACTGCCTCTACCCGTCCGGCAACTGTTTCTGCGATTCCATGGGGACGGGGCCCGAGGCGACATCGGGTTTCGATCTTTTGATGACGGAGGTCGGCGGGTATCTTTTGACTGAGGCGGGCAGCGCCGGGGGCGAGCGGCTCGTTGAAGGTATTCCCGGCTCTGAGGTCACTGACGACGATCTGCGGGAGAAGGCGGCAAGGGTCCTCGACTGCAGGAGGAAGATGGAGAAATCGATGGACACGGCGGACCTCCCCGGTGTCCTTTACAGGAACATGGAGAATCCCAGATGGGCCGAGATAGCCGGCAGAGACCTTGAATGTGGAAATTGCACGATGGTCTGCCCCACGTGCTTCTGCAGTTCGACTTACGATGTTTTGCCGGCAACCGGTATTTCGGGCAGCCTTAAAGAGTGGGCAGGGGGCCGGATGCGACACTGGGATTCCTGTTTTTCGAGGAACTTCGCCAGGGTGCACGGAGGAAATTTCAGGATGTCGAGAAGGGCGAGGTACCGGCACTGGATGACCCACAAGCTGGGATACTGGATAGACCAGTTCGGTTCACCGGGCTGCGTGGGTTGCGGGAGGTGCATAACGTGGTGCCCTGCCGGCATCGATATTACACTGGAGCTTGCGGAGATACGGAATGTACGATAGATCCGTCCCTTTTGAGGCGGTGATAAAGTGGGTAAAGAAAGAGACGAGAGACACGGCGACTTACGCCCTGAAGATCAGGAGCAGCGAGATCCAGAGGGAATACAGGTTTAAGCCCGGCCAGTTCAACATGCTTTATTTCCCGGGCATCGGCGAATCGCCCATATCAATAAGTTCGGGGACATCGGACCACGATCTCCTGCACACAATCAGGGTCGCGGGTGACGTTACGACGGCCATATCGAGACTCGGGGCCGGGGACGTGATAGGGCTAAGAGGCCCTTTCGGGACGGGCTGGCCGATGGACGAAGCGGAAAACAGAGACCTCATGATAATCGCCGGAGGGGTGGGCATAGCCCCTCTGAGGTCGGTGATTCGCCACATCTATACGTCGAGGAAATCCTGTCCGGGCAGGGACACCATACTATACGGCGTCAAGACGCCGAAGGACGTAATTTACAGGGACGAGTTTCCGCGGTACCGTGATGTCTTCCAGGTCTTTCTCACCGCCGACAAGGCCGATCCCGAAGAATACTGGAAAGGTGAAGTCGGACTTGTCACGCGATTGCTGGATAAGGCCTCCTTCAACCCTCTGG
>JBJKOV010000106.1:0-2277 GCA_046707105.1 Thermodesulfovibrionales bacterium | reverse complement strand
GCACTCACGTGCCTCTGCTTCCTTCCAAAACGGCCCGCCATTCCGCCTGTTGACTTGCAGTCCTCTCAATGGCTATCTTAAAAACAGTGAAATTAATACTATTCGACATCGACGGCACCCTTATCGACTCCGGCGGAGCGGGGTCAAGGTCGCTCGGCCTTGCCTTTAAAAAAATGTTCGACGTTGATGATGCATTCCAGGGCATAGAGATGGCCGGCAAGACCGATCCGCAGATAGTGCAGGAGGCTTTTCTGTTGCACGGTATTGATAGTTCCGACGGCGTCATGCCGGCCTTTTTTGAAACTTATACCGGATTTCTCAAAGATTGCGTGCACAATGCCGAAGGCCATGTCAAACCCGGCATCGGGAAGATCCTGGCCTGTCTCGCATCGCAGGAGGGTCTTGTTCTCGGTCTTCTTACGGGGAACATCGAAGAGGGCGCCAGGATAAAGCTGGAACGATACGGTTTGAATTCATATTTCAGGACCGGCGCATTCGGGAGCGATTCGGAAGACAGGAACAAATTGCTGCCGCTGGCCACAGCAAAGCTCTACAGGGAAATCGCCGTTAAGGTGGACTACCGTGATTGTGTCGTCATCGGGGACACGCCGAGAGATATCGATTGTTCGAAGCCTTACGGAGCGCTGGCGGTCGGTGTTGCAACGGGTCCTTATTCCGCCGAAGCCCTGGCCGATGCCGGGGCCGATGTGGTCTTCGCCGACCTTTCCGATACTGCCAGGCTCATTTCGCTCATAGATGAAGCCGGTTGCGATCCCCCCCGGACGCGGCCTTCGGCATGCGTTTCATGATTTTTTCCATTTCTGCCCAGGTCTCACTTCAGAGTGCGGTCCGATAAGGAGGATATGATGGGTACAATTCTCGACGGCAAGAAACTTGCGGAGGAAATAAGGTCCGAAGTCAAAAAAGAAGTGGAAACATTGAACGGCATCGGGGTCGACGTGGGGCTCGCCCTCCTGCTGGCGGGAGAAAACCCTGCGTCTATCCAGTATTTTCAGGCGACGCTCAAAACATGCCGCAGCGTGGGAGTAACGGCTTATGAATTCCGGATGCCGGACACGGTCAGCGCAAACGACATACTGAACGTTGTGCATTCCATTAATATAGACGAACGGATCCACGGGCTGCTGGTACTGATGCCCCTGCCCGGGCGGATCAACGCCAGGCGGATCGTCAATTCCATTGTACCGGAAAAGGACATCGACGGTCTCGGGGCCATCTCCGTCGGCAGGCTCGCAGCCGACGAATCAACCTTCCAGCTGTTCCGTCGTGGACGCGAGGACGTCCTGCAACAGTTCAGGTTTATGCCTTCCGTATGGAGTTTTCTGCCGTGTACGCCCTTCGGGGTCATCAGGCTCCTCGAACATCACAATGTCACCCTCAAAGGCAAACACGTAGTCATCATCGGCAAAAGTCTGGCAGTCGGCAAGCCGCTCTCTCTCATGTTCCTGGCAAAGGAAGCCACTGTGACCGTCTGCCACAGGGAAACACAGAACCTGGGCGGCATTACAAGGCAGGCCGATATACTCTGCTCGGCAACCGGACGTACAGGGCTGATAAAAGCGGGCATGGTAAAACAGGGAGCAGTCGTCGTTGACATCGGGATAAATGTTCTCAAAGACGGCAGGATTACGGGAGATGTGGATTTCAAATCGATATCCAGAAAGACTTCAATGATCACGCCCGTACCGGGCGGGGTCGGGCCTGTCACCATCGCCATGCTGCTTGAAAATACGGTGCGCTCCGCGCAGAGAAACGAGCTGTTCAAGAGCCCGCTGCTGATATAGGTGCCGTTTAAAATTCTTGCTTCACTAAGAGGGCTGTCATTCCCGCAAGTGAAGGGCGCCTGCCTGCCGGCAGGCAGGTCGGGAATCCTTTCGTAAAGCAACAAGAAAGATTCCGGACAAGCCGGAATGACAAGGACCGGGATTTGACCGGAGCTATTAATACAGCCGACAAGCGGGAATGCTAACATTTCAGAAGGTAAGGCCACGGCCGACGTGAATAAGTTTATGAAGTGTTTCTTTGCGCGCTTTGCGACTTTGCGCGAGACTGATATGAGCAGTCAGGGGTAATCTCCATGGAACGCTTTAATCTTTCCACTGATTTCGAACCACGGGGCGACCAGCCACTGGCGATCGAAAAACTCACTCGGAACCTGAAGAGGGGCGTCGAAGATCAGGTCCTCCTCGGTGTAACGGGATCGGGCAAGACGTTTACCGTAGCGAACGTAATCGCCAACGTAAATCGCCCCACTCT
>JBJKOV010000105.1:0-3250 GCA_046707105.1 Thermodesulfovibrionales bacterium | reverse complement strand
CTGCTCACTACCTTGACCTTCATCAGGAAACCTCCATATCGATGATATCCATTTCGCGGCCGGCTGTCACGGCAAAGGAACTCCCTCCGCAGACCGGACAGCTCAGCACATATTCTTCCTCCACCGTAAACTCCTTCCCGCAGTCGCCGCACCTTCCCGCTACAGGCACTTCCTCGATATGCAAAACCGCGTTCCGGGCGATAGAATCGTCCTTTACCGCATCGAAGGCAAAAAGAAGGGCATCCGGCATAATGCCCGATGCCCTTCCGATTTTAATATTGATGGAATCTATCCTGCCGTATCCGCTTTTAATGCACTCTCCGGCAGCGATTTCAATCAGGCTGAGGGCGATGGATGCTTCATGCATTCGGTTCTTTGGAAAGTCTCTCCTTCTCCTTGTCGTAAGCATCCCTGCCTGCGTCGACAGCGGACTTTAGAAGTGTTTTCTTTTCGTCGTAATAGTCCTTCCCCTTGTCCACGTAAGAGGTAACCTTATGCTTGGTCTGGTCGACATAATCTGATGTCTTGTCCCGCACGTCTTCCGCCATATCCTTTATCTTCTGTCTCGTCTCGCTGCCCGACTGGGGCGCGAGAAGGAGTGCCAGGCCGGCTCCGACAACACCGCCAAGAAGAAACGACAGAAACATTGAACCTGAACTATAGCCCTCATCTCTCATTTTCCGTCTCCTTTTCGTATAAGATTCGTTAAAAAATACTGGAGTCCCGCGACTATCCCTGCCTTTAAACTGATAGCCCTGACCGTGGCGGAAGAGCCTACACTTCCTGCAAGGTCATTTACCGCCTGCACGGTCTTTCCGACTTCCCTGATCGATGAGGAAAATTCCCTTACATCTTCCGCAACCCCCCTTGCGCTGTCCGACATTTCCCGGACGTTTCCGATAACGCTGCGCATGTCTTTCAGCAATGGCGCCACGTCACCATCAACAGTCTTTCTCAGAGACGAGACAACCCTCAGCACCTGCAAAAGCAGAAGAACGAGGATCGCCTCGATTACCAGCGACAACACCCCTACAACAAGCCACACATTCATTATCCTGTCTCCTTCCGTGCATTATATCACATTATTTTCATAAACCGAACCATGAGCGTTATCTTGATTTTAGTGGCTTGAGGCAAACAAGTAAAGAATTTTATGTTATTCTTTAAAGCGATGAATGACCGTTTTTTTATGAGAAGAACCCTTGCACTGGCCGCTCGCGCACGCGGAAAGACGAGTCCCAATCCGATGGTGGGCGCGGTCCTGGTCAAAGGAAACCGGATCGTCTCCGAGGGCTATCACAGGAAGGCGGGGACCCCTCATGCCGAAGTGATCGCCATAGATGCTGCAGGGGAAAGAGCAAAGGGGACGACTCTATACGTAAGCCTGGAGCCATGCTGCCACAAGGACAAGCGGACTCCGCCGTGCACTCAAAAGATCATCTCTTCCGGAATCGGGAAGGTTGTAATAGCTATGGAGGACCCGAACCCGAAGGTGTCAGGGAAAGGGGTGGAGGAATTGAGGAATGCCGGAATAAGCGTCGCCACGGGGATTTTGAGGGAAGAGGCGAAAAAACTGAACGAGTGCTATATAAAACATATCACGACCGGCATGCCCTTTGTGGTTCTCAAAGTGGCGATGACCCTGGACGGGAAAATCGCGACGCCCGAGGGGGAATCAAAATGGATCACCGGTGAGAAGGCCAGACGCCTTGTCCACAGACTGCGCGGAGAGGTCGACGCACTTCTTACGGCGATCGGGACGGTAAAGACCGACAACCCCCGCCTCACCTGCAGGACCGGCCGGAACAAAAGCCCCCTGCGCGTCGTTATAGACCCGGACCTCGAGATCGCTCCGGATTCCTGTGTGCTTGAGCAACCACCGGAGACGATCATCGTAACAAGAAAGCCCGTGACAGGAAGCCATCGTCGGCCGGCAAACGAGGCCAAAAGAAAAATGCTCATCGAAAGGAATGTTCAACTGCTGGAATACGAAGGTGAAAAGCTCGACCTCCCTCTTCTCGTGAGCGACCTCGGCAGGAGGGGAATTGTTTCTCTGCTCGTTGAGGGCGGTTCTTCCCTTAACAGCTACTGCCTGGAAAGCGGCATAGTAGACAAGGTAATGTTTTTTATCGCCCCGAAGATCATAGGCGGCCGGACGTCATTTTCCGCCGTCGGCGGCAAGGCCTTCCGCAGGCTCAGCGAGGCGCATATGATAAGAGATATGAAAGCCAGAAGGATCGGAGATGATCTCCTCATAGAGGGATACCTGAAGGCGCAAAGGGCATAGGGCATAGCGCAAAGAGTCTGAGGTGCCAGCCAGCCCATATGCCCCCGCGGAGTTTCTTCGAGTTTCTTTAGTCGTCATTCCCGCGCAGGCGGGAATCCACGTTTCCCTGTTTTAAGGACATCAGAGTTTCTATGCAAAGAGATTTCTGACGCAGTACGTCAAAAGTTTCAGTGGGCACCTGATGGCTGAAGCTTTGCCGTTCTTTTTGATCTGTTTCAAACGCTGTGCGCATTGCCCTATAATCTATGCATTTTTATGAGAGCCTCGGCTTTGCCAGGATTTCGAGCACCCGTAGCTCAAGGAACCTCTTCGAAGCGACAGCCCTTAGCACCATAACAGTATCCGCCCCCAAACCGGTCCCGGCCACAGCTACAACCTCTTCCCCCTCCGGCACGAGCCCGGCGTCAGCCGCCATCATCACAATTTCACAACAGACCTTCGCCCCTTCGCCGAACCTCCTAAGCGACTGGGCAATGATCATCGCCGGATAGATGCCGCTGAATTTCGAAGACAGAGAGGTCTCGATGGAATGGGTAAGAATCGTGCCGGTGAAAATTCTGGCGCCGTTTTCCCTGATTTGTCGCAGGGTTTCGTCAGGCATCTCAAAGGTGTTTGGACCCTTAAACCCCGCCGAATGAGTGACCACCACAAGGTTTACCCCGCTGTCCCTGAGGGAATCTGAAAAGAGCAGGCCTGTCGAGCCTGTGGTGGAAGCCACAACAATATGCCGGTACCCTCCCTGCTTCAAAGCCTCTACCGCAGTATCAAGACATGCGGCTGTGTTGTCCCTGCCCGGCTTTTCGAAGTAAACCGTTTTTTTTACGATCGCCATAAGTGTTCTTCCCTTCTCCGATCAAAATATTTTGAATTCTGGTAGAATTATACATGACCTCCGGGTCCAGAATAAATATCGTCTCCTCGACGTCCTGCGAGTTCAGCAGCAATATCACGGTCAATAATGTC
>JBJKOV010000104.1:0-7599 GCA_046707105.1 Thermodesulfovibrionales bacterium | reverse complement strand
TCGACCCGCTCCTCTGACAGATTGAGGGGCACTCTGACGCTGATCTTACCGTCGCGTTCAATCACGATGTCCGCCGTCCGGCGATTACCGCTTCGGAGCAACATGTATTCAATATCCCCTGTCTTTCGCGGTGTCATTGTCTTCGCGCTCCTAGCAGTTCGTCATTGCGGTTCTTTGCAAGCTTCATGATCTCGACAGCCAATCTCTCGCACGATGAAGTGACTTCCGGTATGTCAGCAAGCAAAAGTGCGTCCGTCAAGACCCCGCGTAGCCTGCGCTGCTCCGAAGGATTATCCCAGAAATCGATAATTCCTATCGTCTCCTGGAGGATTTCCACAATCCGGCTCATCAGTTTCTTCATAGAAGCGTCACGGTCATGAGGCACGCCTCTATTTCCGAAGGCCAAATCTGATACATGCTCATAGAAGGTACTCGCCTCACGGCTCAACCCTTCCACAGTATCGCGACGGCCTGCAATCGCCTCTTTCCGCAGGTGCGACAGCTCCTCTGACAGCAGGTTCCAGTTTTCTCTATGCTTCTGGATGAGCTGCTCCAGCTTATCCGAAAGGCGGCGGTAAAATGCCGGGTCCTCGTCGAAGTGGACTGTGCAGTGCTTGCGGATAGCATGCTCCATCTCGCTCGCCTTTGCTTCCATGTTGCCACCAGAATGTTTGTTCAGTTGATCGATAAAGTCCGGGGCAAGCAATTCCACAGGAGGTACCTTTGGATTAATCCCCAGACTTATAAGATGCTCGTTTATGAGTTTCTTTACCTTCTCGCCCGCATCACCCAGCTGGAGAGAATCATCCTTGTATCGCTCCTTCGTCATGCGGAGCACATAACCGAACCGCCGCGCTGGTACGCGGAATGGATTGGCTGCCTGATGCGGCAGGATGATGTCAAGGCTCATCAGGAATTTTTTCAGATAAACCTCAAAGTCGGCGCGAAGCTTGATGTCCTTGAGGGCCTTCACGGCCGCGTCCACAACTGCCACATCGGCTGTAGGACCGTCCAGTTGTCCTTCGACAAACGGCCGGATAGCAGCCACACCTGCGCTTTCAAAGAGCTGGATCAGCCGCTGATATCGCTCCTCAAGGATCGGAAGTTCGGAAAGAATGCTCTTAAGCCCGTCGCGAAGCTCCTGCTCCTCGCCTGCGGCAGCATAAAGGGTCAATGCCTCGGTCAGGTGGTTCGCCAGACCTATGTAATCCACGATATAGCCGCGCTTCTTGCCCTGAAACACGCGGTTCACCCGGGCTATCGCCTGCAGAAGGTTGTGTTCCGTAAGTTTCTTGTCGATATACATCACCTGCTCGACCGGGGCATCGAAGCCGGTCAGCAGCATATCGCAGACGACCAGAAAGGCGATGCCGGTGTAACTTTTATCCGGATCCGTCCGATCAAAGGGCTTGCAGAAGTTCGAGACCGCATCCCATGTCTTCGCCTCTTTCCTGACCTGTGTCACATAAGCGGCCTCGTTTGTACCCTCCGAGGAGATCACGACTGCTACCTTGAGAAAGGCGATCTGATCGATCAGTTCCTGATCGGGTTTCTCCTTTGACCTTTCCAGCTGAAGACGTTCGGCAAGGGCCTGTCGAATATATCGTTGATACCTTACCGCAGCCAGCTTTGAATGACAGACCATCTGGGCCTTAAACCCGTTGGGCAGGATATTATCTATATAATGATTCACCAGATCGCGGGCAATAGCTTCGATCCGCTGCTCAGCCTCCATTATGTCGCCGGTCGCACCGTACTTCTTCTTTATCGCCTCAAGCTCTTCCTTGCTCCGCTCCCTGAAAAGGTCCTCAAACTTCGTGTCGAAGGCATGTTTTTCGTTCAGCGCAGTATCTGCCGTCTTTCCCTCATAGAGAATCCGGAGAGTCGCGCCGTCCTCTACGGCGTCGAGGAGTTTATATTTGTCGATATAATTACCGAAGCGCCTGACAGTACGCTTTTCGCCGTGCCTGTCCGTGATAAGAGGCGTGCCCGTGAATGCTATCCTGCTTGCATTCGGAAAGGCCTCGAACAGATTGTTCCCGAGGTCGGAACTTTGCGTCCGATGCGCCTCATCGATCATGATAAGGATACGCTCGGACTTGTTTACCACGCCGAATGTCTCCCCGGAAGGGAGGCCGTGATACACAGCCAAGGCTTCTGCCACCATCTGCGGAAGCTCCTGCGCTCGCTCCTGGAATTTGTGCGCCATCACCATATTAACGTCTGAGGCATCGGTTGCAAGATGTTCGCGCAGTTCAGCTGTGCTATTAATCACGTTGACCCGGCCTCCGATGAGCTTGGCCGTCCTTGTGAGCTGCTCTTCGAGGTCCACCCGGTCGTTTACGAGCAGCATCTTGAAATCCTGAAGGTCCAGGCTGGAGCGCACCATGCGGGCGACGAAGACCATGGTGAGCGACTTTCCAGATCCCTGTGTGTGCCACACCACGCCGCTTCTGTCATAGGGTGTCTTGCCTGTGCGCATGCGGTCCACGATTCGTCTTGCAGCCCTGTATTGCTGATAGCGGCAGACCACCTTTACCCTCCTGCCGGAATCGGTATCCATGAAAACCGAGCAGCAGCGCAGGATGGAAAGCAAATTCTCTTTGGTAAGCATCCCCTGTATCAGGGTCTCCTGATTGCGTGCAACACCAAGAGGGGGAGTAAAGGAGCGGAACTTCTCAGGCCAGATGTCTTTCCATGAGGAAAAATGCTCTTCACCCGATGTGATGGTGCCGAAATCCGCAGCTTCGCCGCAGGTGCGTATCAGAAACAGATTGCTCTGGAAAAGCCTGGGCTCCCCTTCTCGAAGGCCGGAGACAGCTGTTTCCTCCCTGCCGTTTCGGTAGCGAAGCAGTTGAACAAAGGCCTCGTGCATGGGATTTGCGCAGGTCGGCCCGCCAATCTTGCATTCAACCACGGCAAGTGGTATGCCATTTACGAAAAGCACAATGTCGGGAATGATGAACTGCTTCACACACCCGGGGGTATCGATGCGGAACTGATTGATTGCATGAAATTGGTTTTTTTCAGGGTGGTCGAAGTCGATGAGTTTTACGACAGGGTCGCTTTCGCCGGTCAGCTCATTTCTGTCCACCTGGGCCTTGAAGAGCAGGGACTGCACAGCCTCATTGGCTTCCAGCAGAGTGCGGCCGGGCTGCCGCAACAGCTGATCACTTAACTCGTCAAGCTGTCGGTCGGTAAGCCAGGGCCGTCCGTCGTCGGTGGTGTTGATGGCCCGCACGGCCTCGCGGAAGACATCCGGCAAGAGCCATTCTCGGAAGGTCCTGCGCAGGCTTGCTGATGGATCGCCGGGGATGACGCCGGCGCCCTGATCCACGACTGTCCAGCCGAGAGAGGCAAGCTGATCGAGAAAAGGTTTTTCGACGTATGCGTATTCCGACATTCCCCTCTATCCGTAAATCCGTCTTATCTTAACCCGCTCGGAGATAAAATTCATCCCCATGCGGCTTATAGAGCGGAGCCCCAAAACGGTTTATGCAGCTTCGAAATGGAGGACTGACATCTCGGAATGCAGCGCCTCGATCCGGTCCAGAAGCAATTCGATCTTATCGACCACGCTGCTCTTCATGTAAGCCTCGCCGCAATCGGTGCAGATTTCGGCGGGCACGTCCTTAATAACCGTCACGCGTTCTCCCGCCAAGAAAGGGATGGTGGTGACACCGTCCCGCATCTCGCCGCCGCACAACGGGCATCTCTTAAAGGCTTTCTTTTCTGCGCTTCCAGTCATCTTCCCACCTTTCAGCCAACGGCCGGTAGACCGTTACTATCAATATTCTATCAAAATCTTCGTCTATTGCGGCGACAATATGGAGCGGCCTGTCGCCCTCAAATCCCAAAACCAGGCAATCGGGAAGCGGCCGCCCCTCTGTGCGGTAATCCTCAACCAGTTCGCAGGTCTTGAGCGCTTCCTCCACGGCGGCCTTCTTCAGCCCCTCGATCCTCAGCTTTCGGACCGCATGGACGGACCACAGTATCTTTTCATTTCCAGGAATACTGTGTCGATTCGCCGTATCATGTATGAACTTGAGCTTATCGGGCAACTCTATCATTAGAGCCTATGTTGACCTTGCGTGCCGGAATTGTCAAGGCCAGGGCTTTCTTCGTCTTCGTTCCATTTAAGCGGATTGAGCCTGATATATTCGCGAATTGCGCCGAGTTCACGTTCGTTACGGATTACATGTTCATAGTAATTGCGTTGCCAGACCGGAACACCGGAAGTTTTTCGCATTGTGGTGATAGCGTGGGTGCATCGTGCCTTGAAAGCGCGCACAATTTCACCAACCGTAGGGGCGTGATTTATTATGCCAATTTTCATGCCGTTGCCTTTTGTAGGGGCGTGATTCATCGCGCCCTCTCCCGGTATGCCCTGGTTTTCTGCCGCGGCCTTTCGGGAGGACGCAATGAATTGCGCCCCTACATCGGATAAAACGATGATGCCGTGCACATGATTCGGCATAACGATGAATTCGTCTGTTTCGACATGGGGGAAATGGGCCGGTATTGTATCCCAGCATTTCATAATAAATTCGCCGCATTCGTTCAACAACATTTCACCGTCACCTATTTCCCCGAACAAGCACTCCTTTTTCCATGAGCATATCGTGATGAAATAAGCCCCTGCCCCGGAATAATCGTAATCCCTCAGCCGGATTGACCGGCGGTGATGGTGGTCGGGATTATATGTCACACGTATTCCGTAGGGGCGTGATTTATTATGCCAATTTTCATGCCATTGCCTTTTGTAGGGGCGTGATTTATCACGCCCTTGCCATCGCGCCCTGGTTTTCTGCCGCGGCCTTTCGGGAGGGCGCAATGAATTGCGCCCCTACATCGCACAATGCAACAACATACGGATGATTCCTGCGGCGATTTGTCTTTGATCCGTTATGCATTTGTACCGGGCAAGGCAACCCGTGACCTCGCCCGTTATTCCGTGTGTAGGGGCGTGATTCATCGCGCCCTGGTTTTTCTGCCGTGGCCGTTTGTAGGGGCAATTCATGAATTGCCCCTACGCCTTTACCCGCACCCGGCCGGTGAGCAGGTCATGCATGAGGCCTTGCTTTTGCATTAATAGTTTCTTAAGCTTGGCTTCTTCGCATACAACGCGTTGATGGCAAACTGCATACCTGCCGTAAATGACCTCTTGTTCTTTCATCGGAGGCAAAGGAAGACGGAGTGTGCGTAGGGTTGAAGATTGAATTGCATCCATGACAGCGCCCTGAGAGTGTTTATTGAACCACTTCTGCACCCAGATCGCATAATTCAGTTGCCAACAAACCAATTCCGGGATAATTTGACTTTGATCAAGAGTCATTGTCCAAACATGCTTTGTTGACAATGCTTCGCCTATGTCATCAGGCAATACACAGCATCGTCCAACGGTGCCCATAATCGTGATAACTACATCATTAGGCCGGACAGAGTACCTTTGGAGTTCCCGAAACTTGCGCTGAGATACAAACCTTCTATAGGTTCCTTCAAAACGCTCAGGAAAAATATTATCGATCCCCAAAAGAGGGATTCCATTTTCTACCAATTCTGACTTGAGGAGAGAACTACCGAATGGACCGCTTCTTAAAGAGTTCGGCACCCGTGCTAACAGTGCTTCGACTTCACAGCAATCCCACTCCTTCGGAATCCACGCAATCGGCGAATGCCAATACAACTCCGGCGCTTCCTTGCGCGGAGGGCGGAGCTTGCCGTCCTTTGTGACGCCGCGCTTGAACAGGTCGTGCATCAGCCCGGACTTTATCTGCTGGTATTTGGCCAACAAGGCTTCGCTATCTATGATTGACTCATCAGCGTCCTGGAGAATATCCCCAATTTTTTTTTGAGCCGAGGTTCCTGGGTCATCAAACGTTATCCTATAGAGCCAATCCCTATTGATACTAGGGACACCTGTGGCCTCGTTTAGTTTCGTCAGATCGAAGTTGGCAAGATTATAATACAGCCATCGAGGGTCAATTTTATTTTTGGGTATAACCGCGTATGTCGTATCGACTGGCCAGAATGGTCCGCGCATTAGTTGCGGATTACCCAAGGAGCCTTTCCTGGCTACAACTATAGCCGGTCCCTCAAACATTGAGTGCCTTGCACTGCCGTAGACACCGCCTGTGCCGACGACAGGAAAAGGACCATCTTCACTGAGCACTTCTGACGGTGACTTACCATAATAAATGTCTGCCAGTTCGCGAAGAGGCTTATTCATATCCCAACTCCACCAAGAACTCCTTCAGTTTCCCTGCTGCCTCATCCCGCTGCGCCTCAATCTGCTTAGCCGTCACAGCGTACTTGTTCCAGAGATTCTCAATGGCTGCCACACAAGCCCGCTGATCCGCACTGAGATAGGCGCCATAAGTGTTGATCAACTGTCGATGCAGGCGGTCAAGAATCACCTTCTTCGCCTCATCGCTGCTTATCTTTGCGCGAGCAGCCTCCACCAACTCTGCCTGCTTGTTTTCCGTTGCACGGATATTTGCCTTCAGCTTCCTGGCTTCGTCTTCAAGGGTCTTGTGCCGTGCCAACGCTGCTTCAGCGGCTTTGGCGCGGGCAATAAAGTCCTCGGCGTTTTTCTTCTCTTTCTTTGCCAGTTTGGCCTCGGTATTTGCCTCCTTGAGCTCGGCCTTCAGCGCCTTCACATCATCAGGCGGCAGCACACCTGTGTCGTCCGCATCCTCGAAGTCTTCCTCTGCCGCTGCCGCGAAAAGGGCCTGCAATTCAGCCAATCTGGCCCGATCCCTTTCCAGTTGTTCCAAGATTTCGGGGAACTGGCTTACAAGAATCTCATCATCCGGTATCAGCTCCGGTCCCCATCCGCTTGCCGCGATAGACTTAAGATCGGCCTTCAGTTCATTCACGTAGTTCGCAAGAGCGCCGCGTACCTGATATTCAGTAAGAAGGTTCTGGTCCTTCAGCGCCTCGGCGATGCCGGTGAGCAGGGCACGGCGTAACGCATAGACATTTCCAGTCTTCCCGCACTTCGGCGCAAGCGCTTCGACAAGCGGCAGGTTTTTTTGCCACCACTCCTCCACTTCAGCGAGAAAAGCCTCGTGGCGCGTATGAACGCTTATGTTATTCGACACAAGATCGGCAATAGCTCGCTTATCCGCAATCGACTCGGTAAAGTCTTCGTATTTGAAAGCCACCCTCACTCCGGCCCTCTCCCTGAGAGCGAGGGAGTTATCTGCTCGCGGCTTGAAGCAGCGGTTGCGGAGATCCGCATAATTCTTCCAGAAGTGGCTCAGGCTGTCGATCTCGGCCTTCGGCACGCCTCCGTGCAGATGGGCGCGGACATCATGTGGCTCAGGTGGTGGGGCATTGTCGACGTAGCGGCGGATGTTACAGTTGTAATCCTCTGCGGTAATCTCATCCATCGGCACCAGACGGGCATAGCCGGGCACGTCTTTCATCTTTCTGTAACAGTGGACAATCTTGTCGATGTCTTCAGGCCTGAGGAAATTCTGAGCCTTTCCTTCCCGGTATTCTCTGTCTGCGTTGATGAAGAGCACGTGCTTACGCTCCTCTGCGTCTTTCTTGTTCATCACAAGGATGCAGGCGGGGATGCCGGTACCATAGAAG
>JBJKOV010000103.1:0-3975 GCA_046707105.1 Thermodesulfovibrionales bacterium | reverse complement strand
GCCGCCAGCAGCTCCGTCCATCTCTTCAGATCCTGCCCTGATTTCTTCAGGAATGCATTCATGTCTGCAAGGGCTTCCTCCTCAAGGCCGCCGACAAGCTGTTGGGCGAGTTTCCCCACCCCTTTTTGCAGCTCCTTTTCGTAATCATCGAATCTGGCCATTATTGATTTCCCCCCTAAACCGGCAAAACCGGAACCGGAATATTTTCACCGCAGAGACGCAGCGGTGAATTATGATAATTTCTGTTCAATCTCTTGGGTCTAATTCCCCGAAGCTTGCTTCGGCTTTGTCGTATTCTGTCATTCCCGCAAGCGAAGCGCGTCGGGAATCCTTCTGAAAGGCCTGAAAGATTCCGGACAAGCCGGAATGACAAGATCTTTGTTTTCGATACCCCGTCAGCTTGCTGCGGGGTAGTTCATTTTGCGCAACGCCTGTTTTGTGAGCGCCTACTTCAGGCACATTTTTGCCGACTTCTTGTTTGCCTCCAGGCATATGATCTCATCGAAGGCATCGGATATTATTCCCCTGAATTCATCAATGTACACCCTGTTCAATGTCCCTTTCGATTTCCAGCGGGAGAAGAACTTGCCCAACAGGTCTCCTTCGGGATTCTTAAGGATCTCCCATTGTCCGGCAGAGAGATTATCGGATGGTATGCCATGAACATATTCATAAGCCTTATCGATCTCGACCATGAGTGATTCGACTTTCTGCTCATATTTCGGATATGGCTCCGTCGCCTTGTCCATCAGGGCAAGCGTAACCGCCTTGAGACCGGTAGCGTTTTTATACGCCGTGGGACTGTACGGCCCTATAAGCGGGGCGCATGCGGCCAGGCAAATGAAGAGAGCGAAAACAAATAGGGGCATGCGTTTATGTTTGTTGTAATTTCGGCTCACCGGGCATCATCTCCTTCTTGTCTTTCCGAGGTATGCCTTGAGGAAGGCTTCCCATTTTGTTTTTTTTACGAAATCGAGCCTCGCATAGAGGGGCGAAATCTTCTCTGTCGGGAAATAGATCGATATGCCGTGGGAGTGCTTCACGTCGGAGCCCTTGCACCCGGACTTTACGACCATACCGTTTTTTGTAACCGAGTCGATCACCGAGGCGCATGCGGCCTCGATCTCTTCCCTGCCCGGTCGTTCCCTGATAAGGCCGCAGAGGTCGACGAGGTCGACGTAGTCGGCGGTATAATATGACTGGACCCGGCTGCGCGCCTCGATGAGAGACATCCTTACCGAAGCGCTTGAGAGGCCGGCGGTGAGGACCCGTGCCAGGCCGTCAACAGCATCCGCCACCGTCGCAGCCTTCGAAATATCGCAGGCCGATTGAGTCACATTATCGGCGACCTTGTAAGACCTGATGTATTTATCGACGATTGCCGCCGACAGTCCGCGCGGCGTCATCGACGGCTCTGATACCAACCCAGAAAGGATAGTATTATATGGCCAGCCGTCGCCGGGCTCCACCTCCTCGGAACCGACGCAGAATAGGGCGGTGTCCCGCATCTGATACTGGACCTCGATCATGTTCATGAGACATGCGTCCATGCCGAGGATATCGATCTTCCGTCCGAGCTTCTTCGTGGCCGAGGCGAAGACACTCTTCATTTCCAGGTTGTCCAGGAAGTCCCTGGCGTCGTCGTCGAAGGCTATGGCCCTGGTGGCAAGGACCTTTTCGATGGATGTCCGGAAGACGGCCCGCTTCATCGCTCCACCCGAGAGCGCTCTGACGCTGCTTAAAGGGAGGGCTTTCCCGAAGTTGGTGTCCGAGATGGCGGTCCTTTTTCGGACGATATCCCTTTTTAAAGACCGCCCCATCCGGTAGACGTCCGCATCGTCCCAGCCGCTTCCGTGGTTCCAGATGACAGTCATATAGTGTTCGGCCGGGTATTTACCGGCGGCCCAGAGAATAAAGTCCTCCAGCACCTTCGGGTCACCTGTGTTCGTTTCGCCGAGATCTCCCACAACGTCGGCTGCCGGCGTCCCGCCTCCTCGCAGGAAATAGCGCATTGTATGGTTTTTTGCCCCGCTCCTGTCGAACTGGGCCACCACGGCCACGTCGCTGTTTGAGCCGACCTGCTTCATCTCAATCAGGTCCGCCATTCCGGCTCCGTCAAGATTGTTGTCGCCGGCCAGATAGACCATCACCGTCCACTTCCTGGACCCCTTCCCCATTTGTTCAATCCCCCTTTTTCAGTTTGAACAGTTTAAACCGTTAGAACTGTTTGAACCGTTGAAACCGTTGAAACCGTTTGAACCGTTTGAACCGTTTCAGACTTTACTTTCGTGCCTTTCGCATATCGACCCTTTTCGTCCGCGCCTTGAAATATTTCTTTAAGCCCCGCTCTCCGGTCCTGCCGATGTCTTGGGTAAATATCTCCCAGAGGTGATGGCCGTTGAAGCAGTACAGGGGTTCATACCGGAAGGGCTGCCCTTCCCGTGCGAGTTCATCGGCCTCGGGCATGCGGGCGGGGATTTTATCCAAAGTGCTTTCGAGGATGCACCACCTGCCTGCCTCGTTCTTATAGATCGGCCAGCAGTGGCCTCCCAGCAGCTTACCTGTCCCGTCATAGGCTTTCCCCAGAACGACCCTCACGCAGAATGGACTAATGCCGCATGAAAGCAGGAGACTGGCAAGAAGGAAGCTGCCGTCTTCGCAGTCGCCCTTTCCGATCTGATAAGTCTCGGGAGGAAAAAGCCAGAAGTCGTCCTTCTTATATTGCGTTGTGTCGTAGACGTAGGTGACATTTCCGCTAACGGACCGCCAGACGACCATAGCCCGTTTATCAAAATCTCCCGGTTTTTTTGTTATCGGAAGCCCGTGTTCTTCAGTGAGCTCTGCGAGTATCTTCTTAATGATGATGTTGTCCTCGAAGGATATCCATTCACGAATATCTGTGGTGAGCGGCTCCTCCCGCCCTATTACGTAGCGCTTTTTATCGATGGAGGTGTCCTGAAGAATCGCGTCCCCTTCCCAGTTGTAGCTCATGAAACTCCCCCTCCGAATAGCCGTTTGAACCGCTTTAACCGTTTTAACCGTTTTAACCGTTTGAACCGTTTGAACCGTTTGAACTGTCTTTTCCTAATTTGGGAAAGGGCAGATAATGCGGGTTAAGCGTGGAACAATGTTGATCCCGGACCCCTCACAGAAACTCACTCCCCGTCCCCCAAAATTATCGTACGATACCGAAATCTACGTCCGTTTGTCAATCCTTTTTTCTTGAACGGCTGAAACTGTTTAAACTGTTTAAACCGATGAAACCGATGAAACCGTTTGAGCCGTCACCCTTGAAAAAAGCTTCCTGACGCTGTATATTGCATGCATGGGGAATCGATAAGAACCGTTTAAACCGCTTAAACCGTTTGAACGGTTTGAACTGTTAAAACTGCTTGAACGGTTTGAACTGTTCTTTCAAAGGAGGGACTTATGGCGGTTAAGTATTTTGAAGATCTCGAAGTCTGGAAATCGGCAAGAACCTTAACGCGCAGGATATATGCTCTTACGGTTAAAGACTTCTTCTCAAAAGATTTCGGACTTCGCGACCAGATAAGAAGGGCTTCGGTGTCGATCATGTCCAATATGGCGGAGGGTTTTATCTCGATAAGGAAGAGGGCATAAAGTTGATAGATGAATTGAGCGATTCTTTACGCAATGTACTCGTTTTGCCCTTTGTAGGGGCGTATTGCAATGCGCCCCTACATTCACCCGTCGGGTGTCATTCCCGCAAGCAGAGCGCGTCGGGAATCCTTCCGAAAAGGCAGGAAAGATTCCCCGTGAGGGTCGGGAAATGTCGAACTGGAGAATCGCTCAACTTGGCTGATAGATGAATGCAGGAGGCTTTCGATCATGATAAATAACCTTATGGAATACCTGAAAGGAGCCGGGTATAAAGGAGCGAAGTTCAAGAAGGCCCCCTATAAGAGTATGAGGGAAGAGGTCGAGAACTTGGTGAAGGATGCGGGGTTATAACAA
>JBJKOV010000102.1:0-4509 GCA_046707105.1 Thermodesulfovibrionales bacterium | reverse complement strand
TTGATAATATTTGCAAGACCGACGCCGAGATACCTGCCGGCATCCTTTAAAATCTCTCTTGCCAGGGTGTCGCCGTCGAGAGCCGCCCCGTAGAGTTCCTCCGGCGTCAACTTGTAAAACCTGCCTTTACAGCATTCCTTCAGCAGGCTTTCCGTCCCTTTTTCGAGCATCGAGACGGCCCTGGCTATCATTGCGCGTGCCGAGGCATAGTTTTCAAGACATCCGGTATTGCCGCAGGGGCACTTCTCGGCTTCGGGATTGATACTCATGTGCCCCAGTTCGGCCGGCACTTCAAGCACTCTGCCCTGATATATGATGCCTCCGCCGATTCCCGTGCCGAGAGTGAGAAGCACGAAATTATCGAAGTCCCTGCCGGCCCCCGCCATTCTCTCGCCCAGCGCCGCCGCATTGGCGTCATTTTCGAGAAACACCGGGGTACCGAACCGTCTCTTTAATTCCCCGACCACGTCCAGTCCTTCTATGGCACGGAGGTTCGGTGACGTAAAGACCCTGCCGTTTTTGCGGTCGATCAGGCCTGCCACACCGAGCCCTATGCCGCATATCGGGTCCGGATGTATAATCTCCGCGATAGACTCCGCAAGGGCATCCAGAATATCCTCGGAAGAAGGTCTCTTCACCTTCCTGACAATTTTCCCGCCCTCCGACACGAGCGCAACCCTGAGGTTGGTGCCGCCGAAGTCAACGCCTATCGCATATTTCTCTGACATATTCAATTTCAATGAAAGGAAAAATACTGAACTGCAAGAAACAGGTTATACGGTCAGGCTCTTTCATCTTCTCTTGCAACTGCGTCCGTCCCTTACTTCTCGCTCATGTGAATATGAATTTTATCACAAAGCAGCAGAGCTAGTAAAGGAACCGCGAGATTGCGAAACTTTTACTTGACAGTTATCGTTTAATGAAAATAGAATAAAGGCGTGAAACACAGCAAGACATTGTTCGAACTTCAGGCGGAGGTCTGTAAAACTCTGGCGAGTCCGAAACGGCTCGAAATAATCAATGCCCTCAAGGACGGCGAAAAAACGGTGGGAGAACTCGTCGACATCCTCGGTGTCCCGAAGGCGAATGTTTCGCAGCACCTGGCGGTCATGAGGCATAAGGGCATCCTGAAATCCCGCAGGAAAGGCGTAAATATTTATTACCACATCTCCAACGACAAAGTCATACATGCCTGCGCCCTGATGCGCGAGGTCCTGACCGAAGAAATGCGGGAGAGGTCGGAGCTTATCGAACTCGTTTCCCACAGCTGAACCTGATTCCTTGAATCGGCGCCGGCAACCTGGAGTAAGCCCGCTTCACTTTTTTCCCCCCTCCCATTATAATAACCAAACGTGTTCTATCAGCACTAAAGATACCAATGCTCGTCGGTTATAACACCAACGTACCATATAAGGGCAAACTCTACCACGTCCAGACGGAGGACAACGGGCTGAAAAACCCCGTCATCATCACTCTTCTCTATTTTAAAGGGACTATCCTGGCTTCGAAAAAGATCGGTTACGCACATCTTGCAGGTACCCCGGCTCACACCGAAAAAGTGAGGGAACTCATGAAGGACCAGCATAAGGACATGATAAAGGAGTTGATCAGGGGCAAATTCACCGGAGAAGAAAAGACGGAGGAAAAGGTGGCTCCTGCAGCGGAGGAGGCGGTTACCACGGAAGAAAAGGAAGCGCCCCTCTCCAAGGGCCAGATATCGAAAAGCCTTGACGACATCCTCCTCGATTATATAATAAAAAGAAAAGACTAGCCGGAGCATGGCCCGATGATCCAATTTCATAACGTGACAAAGCATTACGACAACCAGACGGCGGTGAGGAACTTGACGTTTTCGGTAGAAAAAGGGGAAATGGCTTTTCTTACCGGACACAGCGGTTCCGGCAAGACGACGGTCCTGAAGCTTATTTACCTCGCAGAGAAACCGGACGAAGGAACAATTACCGTGGCAGGATGGGAAACCGCACAGTTGAGAGAATCGGGAGTCCCCTTCCTCAGGCGCAATATAGGGGTGGTATTTCAGGACTTCAGGCTCCTTGCAAGGAAGAACGTGTTCGAAAACGTTGCGATGGCCCTCAGGATACGGGGGATGGGCGAAAAGGAGACAAAATCAAGGGTCTACGATACACTTAAAGCCGTAAACCTGCGGCACAAGTCGGACGCCTTCCCTCCGAACCTCTCGGGAGGGGAGCAGCAGCGGGTGGTCCTTGCAAGGGCCACGGTGGCCGAACCGCCGGTGATTCTTGCGGATGAACCCACCGGCAATCTGGACCCTGATACAGCCGAGGGAGTTATGAGAATCTTCAGGAATATCAATGCAAAAGGGACAACGATACTGATCGCCACCCATAACAGGGAGCTTTTCAGGAACTCCGGCAGAAGGGTTTTCCGGCTGGAGGCCGGAAACCTTGTCGGAGAGGGAACTCATTGATGTCTTCTCCCTACGCGCTCAGGCTGGCAGCCCAGAGCCTTTTCCGCGAGAAGTGGATAAACCTCCTTTCGGTGCTCACTATAGGCTCGGGACTCCTCGTGATCAGCGTCGCCGTGCTGGTGGCTTACAACATCGAGTCTGCCACCGGAAGACTGCCCGAGAAGTTTTCGATGGTCCTCTACCTTGACGACGGCCATACCATGGCGCAAGTAGACCAGACCATTCTCTCCCTGAAGAAAGACGCCGCCGTTTCCTCCGTCAACTACATCTCAAAAGAAGACGCGATGAAAGAATTGAAGGCCACGGTCAAAAACGCAGACGATCTCTTCGAAGGACTTGATGAAAATCCCCTCCAGGATTCACTCGAAGTGAAGCTCAAAAAAGATTCAGTCGGTCCCGACGCGGTAAAAAAACTGGCGGCGGAAGCGGGCAGCCTGAAGGGTGTAAGGGAAGTCGAATACGGAGAAAAATTCCTCTCATCGCTCTATTCTCTTCGGAGAGGCGTAGAATCACTGGGGCTGATACTTGTCGCCATCATGGCCACAGGAGTCATATTCGTCTGCTACAGCACGGTGAAAATACTTTTTTACAGGAAAAGCGAGGAAATCGAGACTTTCAAGCTTCTCGGCGCGACCAGGTGGTTCATCAGGTTCCCCTTCCTTCTGGAGGGTGCTGCGATCGGGTTTACAGGGGGGCTGCTCAGCCTGATCGGCATCTTTTCCTTTTATTACATGGGCATTCTGAAGCTCAGTCTTACCTCCCCGGTCTTCAGTGCGGTCCTCTTCCCGTCCGGCTTGTTCCTGCCTCTTCCCGTGATCGGTCTTTTCCTCGGACTTACAGGAGCGGCGATCGCACTGGGAAGGCTCAGGTACTGATGGCAGTTGCTTTCCTGCTGCTTGTTGCCCTGATCGTACCCTCCGTTTCTCACGGTGCAGACCTCCAGAACCAGTACAAGAGAATTCAGGAGAAAATGGTCGAGCAGAAAAAAAAGATCGATGAGGCAAAGGGCCGCGAGTCTTCCATCCTGAGCGAGATGGAGGGGCTGAACAAGAAGCTCGTTTTGACCGGAACGGAGCTGAAACGACAGAGAAGTGCGCTGCGGAAGACCGAGGCCGGGGTAAGGGTCATGAACGGAAAGATCGCTGACACCGAGAGCCGCCTTGCGACCAGGAAGGACTGGATAAAGAGGAAGCTCAGGGTCATGCAGCGATTCGGCCACTCGGGAGATCTGCTCATGATACTGCTCAGCGCCCGGGACGTATCACAGATGATAAGGGTATGGAGGGACATGGAGGCGATCACCGGATATGACAACAAGGTCCTCGGCGACTACCGCCAGAACCTGAATGAGCTTAACTCCGAAAAAGACCGGCTGCGGTTGCTCCAGTCGGAGCTACAGCGGAACGCCGGCCTGGTGGCTGCCAAAGAAAAGGAACTGGCGGAGCAGATGGGTTCCAAGGAGACTCTGCTTGCCTCCACCAGGAATGAAACGGAAGCGCACCAAAAAATGCTTATGGAACTTCAGCAGTCCTCAAGGAAACTTCTTGACATCATCCGCGAATCTTACAAAAACGACACTTATACTTACGCCGGTAAGGGATTTTCACACCTGAAAGGGAGACTGCACTGGCCCGTTGACGGCAGGGTCGCTATACCTTACGGTCCGCAAAAAGACCCCCGGTTCGACACCCCTTTATTTAGAAACGGAATACATATCAAAACAGCGCCGGATGTCGATGCCAGGGCGATATTCGGCGGTAAAGTCATATTTTCCGACTGGTTCAAAGGGTATGGACAGCTGATCATCATAAACCACGGCGGGGGGTATAATTCGCTCTACGGCAACCTCTCGCAGATTTTTTCCCATGCAGGAGATATAATAAAAAGTGACCAGGTGATAGGAAAAGTCGGGACATCGGGCATACTGAATGCTCCGGGCCTTTATTTCGAAATACGCTACAAAGGCAAACCCCTCGATCCAACGCAGTGGCTGGCAAATAAAAGAAGATAGTCAGGAGGATAGCAAAAGAAATGCCAAGGAAGAGAGTTTTATTGATCTG
>JBJKOV010000101.1:0-1608 GCA_046707105.1 Thermodesulfovibrionales bacterium | reverse complement strand
TTTCATCTTTCTATAGCAGTGAACAATCTTGTCGATGTCTTCAGGCCTGAGGAAATTCTGAGCCTTTCCTTCCCGGTATTCTCTGTCTGCGTTAATGAAGAGCACGTGCTTCCGCTCCTCTGCGTCTTTCTTGTTCATCACAAGAATGCAGGCAGGGATGCCGGTGCCATAGAAAAGGTTGGCAGGCAGCCCGATCACCGCCTCCAGAACTCCCCGTTTTATAAAGAGCTTCCGGGCTTCCCGCTCCTCGCCGCCCCGAAACAACACGCCGTGAGGCATTATGGTAGCCATTTTTCCGTCCGCCTTGAGCACCGCAAGCATGTGCTGGACGAACATAAGGTCAGCCTTCTTCCCCTTCTCAGGCATCCAGATCTGGAACCGGCCGGGAAAGTCTACTTCTTTCTTTGTGTAGTTCTGGCTGAAGGGAGGATTGGCAAGCACCCGGTCATAGCGCCTCAGCTCGCCTTTTTCATCCCTGTGCTGTGGTTTTTTGATTGTGACTTCCTGCCGTATGTCCGCATGGCCTATGCCGTGCAAAAGCATGTTCATCTTGCAGATCGACCAGGTTGTACCCATCTTTTCCTGGCCATAGAGGGCAAGGTCGCGCGGGTCGCCTCCGCACTCACGCACATAGTCGCGGGACTGTATCAGCATGCCGCCGGACCCGATTGTCGGGTCATAGATGCTCATATGCGGCTGGGGATCGACAATCTCGACGCAAACACGGACAACATCGGCAGGCGTGTAGAACTCCCCGGCCTTCTTTCCGGCTGAATCGGCAAAATACTTGATCAACCACTCGTAGGCGGAGCCGAGCAGGTCCGGAAACTCAAAATCCTCATCTCGCAGGGGAATCTTTTCGAAGTTCTGGATGAAGTCGGCAAGTGTATCATCATCCAGTGTCCGCTGGCCGATCTTCCGGTTGAAGTTGATGCCCTTAAGCACATCCTGAAGCACATCGATATTGTCATCTTCAATTGCCTCAAGGGCCTTGTTTAACCCGCTTCCCACATTCTTCTTGAGATGTTTGATCTTCGACCAATGTGCGCCCGCGCGAACATAAAAGTATGGCGGTGAGTACTTATCCTTATTAATAAGCTGGGTCGCGATGGCGGCAGGCGTCATACCCTCTGCTTTGTATTCCCGCTCAAGCTGCTCCCGCCGCTGATCGAACAGATCGCTGGCCCGCTTCAGGAACAACATGCCGAAGACATATTCCTTATACTCACTTGCATCCATGTTCCCGCGCAGGTCATCGCAGGCGCGCAGGAGCAAGCCCTCCAAGTGTCCGAGGGTGAGCTTTGCTTTGGGGCGGTGCAGGTTTCTAATTGGCTCTGAGTCGTTCATGCTTACTATCAACAGGCACTTCGATAAATCCCCTTATCCCTTCCGTAGACGTTGCTATTCTATCACAATCCGGCCTGAAATTAGGACAGCTGCGGAAAAGGCTTTTGTACTCGTAAGAGAAACTCAATATACGGTTATTAATGAAAGAATTTCAGTTTTCTATTGAGGATGGAATAAGGTTTAGCTATTTTTTTGTGGAGGTTGCAGGAATTGTAAGAATAAAAAAAACTGAGCATAGGTTTTTCTCTGGTTTTCCGGTCG
>JBJKOV010000100.1:0-1454 GCA_046707105.1 Thermodesulfovibrionales bacterium | reverse complement strand
GCGCAGAGAGTTTAATTATATATTTCTGCTGAGAGGACAGAAATATATAAACTGCCATAAAGAGCTTTTTTTGTTTTCCGGCCTCTCACCGGAAAACAAAATTCACTGAAACTCTGCGTCCTCTGCGCCTCTGCGGTGAGCTGTATTTTGGCTCCGGCTTTGCCGGGTTAGGATCGTCTCGTCAGTTTTTTCGAGATGATGTCCGCTGCGGCTTCCTGGGCTGTTCTGTCGTCCCAGAATGCGTACATCCTGGCAGTGCCTTTCAGATGAGGGAGGAGGTAGGGACTTCCGAAGGAAATAAGGAGATCAGCCTTGCCGGCCAGGTCCGACAACGCGTCGTTCAGCCAGCCGCTGGCGCCCCCCTTCCACGCCCTGGTTTCAGAGAATACGGCGACTACGGTGGAAACCCCTTCGGGGGGGCTTATTCTCCTTATTCTTGAACCCTTTTTGAGTGTCCGGAATTCCACGTCCGGCAGGTTGGCCTTGAGACGTTTGCGGAAGGCTGTTCCCTTTTTGTCTTCCTCGTCATTGAGAATGACCACAAAGGGCCTGTTTCCCGCGTTGAATCTGCCCGACGTCTTAATCGCCCTCTCAGTCAGCTCGCGCGAAAGCGTGCGGTTAGCGTCAAAAGACGGAGCTGCCCTGTGCTGGAGGAATTTAAGCCCCGCCCGGAAGTGTTTCAGACGGCCCGAGTCAAAAGAGGCGCCCTTTCTTTTGAGATAGCCGGCGGTCTTTTCCGGATCGGACGGATGCAGGAGGACATCTACCCCGGCATCAAGGGCCATGAAAGACGCCTCTTCTTCAGAAAACCTGCCCAGGCCGCCCATATTCATGGCGTCCGTTATTATTACTCCTCCGAACTTCAATTCCCTTCTCAGGAATGAGACAGCCTTACGGGAAATGGACATCGGCATTCCTGAGTTGTCTATCGAAGGGACGCTCAGATGGGCCAGCATCATCATCTTTACACCGGCGTCTATCGCCTTCCGAAAAGGCCTCAGTTCCCGTCTTTTGAGCACCGGCAAACTCCGGTCGATTACCGGAAGCCCTATATGCGAATCCGTTCCGGTATCTCCATGTCCGGGAAAATGTTTACCGCACGCCGCGATGCCGCAGCGCTGGAGCGTCCTGACCATCTCACGCCCGAAAAAAGAGACGGTCCCGCTGTCTTCTCCGAAGGCCCTCGCCGCAATGATCGGGTTTTTCGGATTCGTATTTATGTCCAGGACCGGGGCAAAAACTGTATTGATTCCGACATATTCAGACTCTGCCGCGAGGGCCTCAAACGACCGTCTGAGAAGAGCAAGGCCGTCTTTTCTGCATCTTTTCGGCATTGGAAAGGTCGCCCCGGAGATTCTTCCTCCGCATCCGCCTGTCGCTGCGGCCAACGCCATAGCGGGAGGAAAGGGGGTACCGCCTTCGATCTGCTGGCCGAGTCCGCGTTCAAGGTCCGA
>JBJKOV010000099.1:0-24359 GCA_046707105.1 Thermodesulfovibrionales bacterium | reverse complement strand
CGAAAAACTGTCAGCTTCTCCCCAATCAAAAGTACCGTCGGCAGCAGCATTAACCTGATTGGCCGCTGTGAACTCCTGGGCGCCGCCGATGATACCCGTTGTCGGGGACGGACAGTTTGCGCAGGTCCCGTCATCCGTTCCGTAAAGGTCCATATAGTGGGACCCACCTGTCTCCCCGAACTGCCAGTAGTGGATCATCCCGGAGGGGCATGGAGGTGGATCGGTAACCGATATGGTAAAGCTCTGCCCGGCCGGGGGCTCTATACCGTTACTGCCCTCAACGCCGACGTCGACATCGCCGATCGCCGAGGGCGTCCACTGGATCAATCCGGTTATACTGTCGATGGACATACCTGCAGGATAGGTAATGAGGCTGTAGGCGGGAGCTGGGTTGGCCGTCGCCTCGACATAGTATCTGTAAGGCTTGCCTGTGAACGCGGTCGTGACAGGCGTCGAAGTAATCGTGGGTGCCACTTGTTTGCATACAGGCAGGAAACTGCTCAGGGCATCGAACCAGACCTTTGCCATTTTGTTGTAGCCGGCAGAGGTGGGATGCCACTCGTCGTAGAGATCATCCGGATAGACAAGTGCATCTTCCTGGTCCACGACAATGATCTTGTCCCCGGCAGCGATGCGCTCCATAGCCATCGCCCTGACGTTGTTGTTATACTCGCTGATCGCCGTGTGGGCAGCCGTCCCGGCAGTCCTGGTATTTATGATAAGGGCCAGGACGACGGTGATATCCGGATTGTAGCTGTAGATTTGATCCAGAATGGTGCTGAGCGCAGCGGTGCCGGTGTCATAGGGAGGGGAGTCGACGTTGTTCGTTCCGATGTGCAGCAGAATGACATCCGCAGGATTGGCCGAAAGGAAATTATAAACATCACCTGCCAGGTCCTGGGCCGTATAGCCGGCTTCTGTGAGCTCTCCCTGATGGTCTACATCGAATGGAGGAAAAGCGAGAGACCCGGATTGTCTTGCACCTACAAAATCAATATCGTAGCCGGAGTTCTCTAATGACAGATAAAGAGGCTGACGATACCCGGTAAAGGCATTCGAAGGCGGCTCGTAAGGCCCGTTTATTTCAAGGGCCGGATCGTTTTTTCCGAGTGTGATCGAATCGCCCAGCGGCATGATTCTTACAGATGAACCGCAGCCGCAGTAGCCCAGCCGTAATCCGACAGACCCGTCATAATAGTGCTGCGAGATAACGTTTTCCGGGAGAGCGCTATTGTACAACGCCACCTCATCTATTGTCCCCGCAAAGTGATATCCGGCATCCAGGTTCAGCCAGCCTATGTCCAGCTCTGCCGTGGCCGAGTCAAATCCGCCCGTATACCCCTGGACGGTTGACGCCTCGATTAGCATGTCCACATAGAGGCGCACCTCGTTTGTTCCGCCGTCTCTCACTACTGCAATGTGGTGCCAGGAACCGTCCGTTACATCGGATGTCCCTGAAAGAATAGCTATACTCCCGGCTTTGTCCTGCAATACGAAGGCAGCCTCGCCGCCATCCTTGCATCCCGCCCACCAGTGAAGCTTGGTAGCACTGTCGGTCCTGCCCACAATTACTTGACCCCCGGAGCAGGCGTTTGCAATGTCGGCTTTCATCCAGAACTCGATCGAGAAGCTGTTGGTGCTTCCCCAGTCAAATGATGGAGAGGCTGGCACAGTTATTCCGTCGTTTATGCCGTCAAAGAGCAGGGCGTTGCCGATCCTGCCCGGCGCGGTAACCGGACAGGAGTCTCCTGAACAGCCGGCCTCATCGCCGCCTGCTATGTCGGCGAAAGTGCTGCCCCCGGCCTCGTTGAACGTCCAGTAATTGGTTATATTCTCAGAGCAGCCGGAAGGTACCTGGGCCGGAGAGGAGCTGCTCCCCGCAACGAGAAAACTCAGCAAACTTATAACTGCTACAGAAAACGTCAATATTTTCATTTTAAAATTCTTACTGAACATCTCTTTCCCCTCCCTTCCTGCTTCCATAATTAGATATCAGTTTTTTGCCGGCTGAAGAAGTGTTGGCATCTCTTTACTTGTTTTCCTGTCCGTTTTCCATGCGTACAACTTCTTCGTAATAAGAATCAGTATTCAAATCCGAACACCCGGCTTTCCCTGTAGCCGTCCACACATGCCACCCATTGTTTTCCGGCCGTTTGGTGCGAGTCTATGGTGTGCATCCCTTTTGCGTTCCAGCCTGAGCCGCGCGCTTTTATGACAGGGTTGTCAGGGACTTCTCTTTCGCTGTATTGAGTGGCGGTAAGCCGGGTAACTTCAAATGCCCGCACCATGTTGCCGTAACACAGATCGCAATCCTGGGCAAACCTGAGGATCCTGTTCTGAAGAGCAATAACCCTTCCTCCGGGCCTGGCCTTTCCGCGATCTCCCATCACCAAAGGACTCTGGGGATGAAGTGTCCACGGCCCAAACAGCGATTCGGCGAAATAGAGATGGAGAATGTCGTCCGTCACCGCGGTAAACATCCACCATCTGTCGTCAACGTGAATTACCGACGAATCGACGAACGGATATCCCTTCAGCAACGTGGTGCACAATTCCCAGTTGTCCGGAAAATCGATGGCCTTGTACAATCTTACCGAATTTGTCTCATGGACCTCCGGGATCATGTAGTACTCATTTTCCCATTCAAACACATAAGGGTAGGACAGGTGGAAGGGCTCACTCAATACAATCCGCCTGTATCTCCAGTTCAGTCCGTTATCGCTTTGCGCGAGCCCTATTTCTCCCCTTCCTGTCCGGGCATTCATCGCTTCGAAGAACATATGCCACTTTTCGCCGGTTCGGACCATAAACGGGTCTGCGACAAAGTCGGCCGGTATATCCGTGACATCCCCGGCTGTGAGGACCGGATTTTTCAGCCCTTCCTGTGGAGAAAGGCTTAAAGGGGAATCACCCGTGTAAATCCCGATAGACCAGCGGAAATCCTTTTTCTGAAAAAAAGGAACACTTCTTCTCCGGATCAGAATTCCGCATGTGAATCCGATTATCAGATATGTCAGGTCGGCGATAGTCATTTGAAGGGGCAAAAAGGGCATATCACCAGTCGTTGTGATCCCTCACGTACCAATTGAGCCTCTGTGCGCGACCCAGCTTAAGCAACTCCGGAACAGTCACAAAGCTGAAGGTGGTGCTAACTTTCTTCAAAAAAATGTCGAGTGCATCGATCATCGGAAGCCGGTCTTCAGCTCCTCTCACAGAAGGGTTCCACAAAGAGTCATGAAGCAGCGTAATACACCCGGGTTCCAGCCGGTTTTCAAGTTCCCTGGCGATCCAGGCGGCCTCATGTTCTTCCCAGTCCAGTGCGTGTGAGTTATACATGATGACTTTGTATCCGAGCAGTAGTGTATCAATACGCGACGTCACTGTCTGATGCGCGTAAGGCGGACGAAACAACCTGCAACCGTATGGAGAGATTGCTTTTTCACACGCAAGAATCTGACCGCGCCTCTCCCTGGCTGTAATGGAGGGGAAAGAAGGATGGTCCCAGGAATGAACGCCTATTGCGTTGCCGGCCTCCGCCGCCTTTCTGATAAGGGCGGGATGCCGCTCTGCAGCCCTGCCGATCACGAAAAAGGTGGCGCGGGCCTTATGTTTTTCGAGCAGGTCAAGTACGCGAGGTGTAAAATCAGGGTGCGGCCCGTCGTCGAATGTAAGGGCGGCAACCGCTTCCGCGGTCTCCACGTGCGTGATAGTACCAGCGACATTTGCGGCGAGAGCCGAACCGATTGAACGAAGTTTGCATGTAATGTCAGTCATATTCATATCAGAGAAAGGACCTGCTTGTGATCGATAAATTACAGCGCGACGATCCTGTATTTTATGCTGCCTTTCAGACGCCCTGTGCGATATCCAATCTGCCATACAAAGCTTGCCACGTCTCCCTTGCTGCGGATACTGAGGAAGTGTCTGGGGAGATAAAGCCACGACCGTATCCCCGCCGTCAAGGAGGACCCCGGCATTCCCATGGGTTGATACTTGCGGCATATTTTTGCGTTGTACTCGCCGCAGCCGCTCGCTTGCCTGAAAATTCCTGCGATGCTGTCCCTGAACCTCACGTGTATGACTGCCTCGGGGACAAAACTAAGTTCGAAGCCCTTCAACTGGATTCTCCAGCAGTAATCCGTATCCTGGAGCCTTGTCATTGTTTCGTCGAATCCTTCTACTGCATCATGGAGCCAATGCCTGACTCCCAGCGTGCTGCCTCCTGCATGAGGAAGAAAGGGGGGATCAGTGTACTTCTGGATACCCTCGCCCTGCGGATTTTTGTGAGTCCTTTTAACCCATGGATCATTGAGTTTTTCAATGTCCATTCGGCAGGCAACAAAGTGGTGCCTGGAAAGTGCCCGACCCATGGCGGCTGTCCATCCGGGCGCCACCTCGTCATCCGCATCGCAGAAGGCAAGGTATTCACCGCGTGCCGCCTTCGCCGCCGTATTGAGAGCAAATGACTTGCCGCGCTTCGCTGATGCATCCACGATGCGGAGATTCGGCAGGCGGCCCGAATATTGTTTTGCCGTTGCGACCGTTTCGTCGGTACAGCCGTTGTCGGCGACGATGACCTCCCAGGTTTCGTCCCACTGCTGCGCGGCGAGCGCTTCCAGCTGACCGGCTATTGTATCGGCCACGTTCAGGCAGGCGATTATTACGCTCAGCTTGACAGGGGAGCTGCAACTTAGTGTTCCAGGATGTTGCATAAATCTGTGAATCTCCTCACTTGTAAATCCAGAGAGTATTCCTCCAGTGCGATCTTACGGCAGCGCGTGCCCATATTAATGCGAAGCGGTTCATCTTCGATCAGTTGAACGATGAAATCTCTGAATTCTTCGGTACGTTCCGGCCCCGCCATTATGTCCGAGAAGCAGTAAAACCTTTCGACCGCAACAGGTAATTTGCGAGCTGATATCTTCTGCCTATGCTCCGGCGCCAGGCCTCTCCCTGCATTTCTCCCGGCATTTCGCAGCTGTATGTGATACCTACAAGCAGACGCCGCACGATGAAAGGCATTATCGCCGCTGAGTCCCCCTGCGTTAACTGAAATTGCGAGCCGTACCCATTCAAGGTCCATTCCTTCAGTCTCTCCCAGCGGTCAAAGGTTATCACGTCATCTGTATAAAAGCTTACTAACATCCCCGCGAGTTCTTCGGCAACGGTTCCGAGGGAACGGTCGCCGAAATCGAAAAGATATACATTCCCGTCAGGAAGAAACGGCGTGTGTTGCAGGGCAAGATCTCCATGGATAAGAGACTCGCGGAGGGGTGTTTCGACAGAGTGTTCGGCCAGGTAAGCTTTCATCTCCAGATCCAGAGTGCGGATGCGGGAAAGGTCTTCCCCGGTAAATAGACGTGCGCCGGAAGAAGTGACGAGCATGTCATATCCGACAAGTCCCTCTCTGATGATGAAACGACTGGACCTGGAAGGCTCCCTGAATGGCTGATACATTTTCACCGCCGATCTTACAAAGTGTTTCGCGGCATTAATGACCGCCCTGCGGTGCAGTGTGATGCCTCCGGGCTGAGGATTTTCATTATGGTGGTAGAGTCTCAGGCACTGATGCATTTTTGCAACCGTTCGTGCAATCGATTGGAGCTCCTCCTTCTGTACCGAGGAAGGTCCGGCAAACCTCAAATCTTCCAGTTTCATTACTATAACCGGGTATCCCTGCATGTCCGAGTGGAGTTCTTCCGCTAGTTGAGAGCGTTTGCTCCGCAAGACTTTTGGAGCCCGGATTCCCTGTTGATTGAGATACTCATAAAGTGCGGGCTCCTCTGCGACCCTTTCCAGCCGTCCCGGGCAGGCGTTATAAATCTTTGCAACCAGGTCCCCCCCGTCGGTTTTGAAATGCCAGGCGGCACTTTCCATGCCGCCGTTCATCAACCCGGGCATATCAATAGAGGAAAAGGCGTAGAGTCTCTCGATTTCGCGGCGCACGACTTCAGACGAAATCTGGTGCGGCAGGAGGGCTCTTGCAGGTTTCTCTTTCATATCCGTACTGGCTTCGTAAACTTTATACATTCGCTTGATGAGGAGCTGATATCTCTCGTGCTTCAGTTCGCTCTGATATCCCGCCGCAGACATGCAAAAAGAGTGCGGCCGTAATTGTTTTCGTAAGGTTCAACGCTGTCACGGTCCTTCCCGACGCGGTAGATTTTCGTGAAACTGGAGTTGCTTAAAATCCACTGTTCAATCCGGTCTTCGTCCCAGCCTGCGAGGCTCTGGCGAAACCACTCCTCGTGGCATTGTCCCATATCGAAAAAAAAGACGGCGCGCGTTACCCTATCGATCAGACCGAGCATCTCCTCGCCCGAAACGCCGGCCCTGCCGAGAATGAAATGATGCAGCAGGCTGAAGCACGAAGTAATATCATAGCCGCATGAATCGTTTCTCAGGAAATGAACCGCCTCCGATCGTATGATCTGGTCTCGTTTCAGACCGTATACAGTCTTGCCTAGTTCAACTGCCGCCCAATCCATTTCCACTCCCCTGGCGCTTAACCCCAATCCTTCAAAAGCCTTTACAAACCAGCCGTAGTTACACGCGATATCCAGATATTGCCTGCACTTCGGCGGCATTAAGTCATGGTCCCTCAGAAATCGCCTGATCAGCTCAAAACGGTCGCCGCAGCGCCTGATCAGCTGCCATTTCTCCACTTCCGGGCTGTCGACGGGCTGGTAGAGTCTCGGTCTGCCGTCACAGGTAAACGCATGGTCCAGCAGGAGTTGCTGCAGGGGCGTGATCGCCGGTTCCGGTGCTACGATGGCAGGGCATGTCTTTTCGCCCCTGACATAGGCGGCTGCTGCGCTGTGGGTACCATCTGTCAACTCGTAACAGTCCGAATACCGGATGGGACGCACGCGCAGAGGTAAACCCAACAAAGGAAAGTGAGACCCCGCAGTTGAGTCATACGCAGCCGCGGCATCCTCCTGAGGCCGGGGATTTTTGAACTGCCCTATGAAATGCCTCGCAATCCGTTCCACGTCTTCCTCCCGGGTGCAGGAATAGAAGCTTCCCACTGAGTTAATGCACTCGGCGGCATTCGTAAAGTAACTTGTCTTGCGGAATGTCTCCGGACTAAAAATCTCGTCGTTTATCTGCAGGTATTGTTCAAGAAACTGCACATAGGGAGATCGGGAGAAAGGTGTCGACGGGCGGAGAAAGTCCCCGGTATGGCGCGAGTATTGAGCGGCCGTAAGTCCCCTTTCTCCACCGCACAGCAGCCTTTCAAGCGGCACCGTCTTTAATCTCCCCGACCGCCTGAATCCGGTGAAGTAGAGCAGGCTCCTTACAGGCTCATAAAGATGCCATCTTCTCAGCAGATACTTCGTGCCATCTTCCAGCAACTGCAAAATATTGCGGCGCATTCCTTCTTATTCCTCTTGTCTCCACGCAAAATCAACGAGAACGCCGGGTAGATGAGGGGCCGGAAGAATACCGGAACCGTAGTAATCGCCGGCCTCAACCTCACAGGCGCCTGCGTTGCTGAGCCAGTCAACAGGACTGTTTTTCTTTTCCGCGAAGAGATTGTAAGAATAGCGTCCGGCCTTAAGGGGCCACCTGGCAAGCAGGCAGTCCGTGTGTCCTTTCCCCGGTCGAATATCGAGGCTTGTGCCGACGACACGGCTTTTGCAGGCAAACAGATGAGTGTTTGTCGTGGTCGAAAAAGTAATGCCGATTCCCACATCTTCCAACCTGGTCTTTGCAGTGCTGATATAGCCGATCCTTATGATGACAGGTTGGCCGGAAATCAGTCTGCTCCGGGGTTTCATATCGTCCGGGTTCAGGAATTCGACACTGGCGAAACGGAAAAGATCACCACGAGCACCGTCATTACGGGAATATATCGGCTGTTCGTAAAGGTTTTCCATGAATGCACAATACTTCGTAATCGTTTGTTCCGCCGACCCTTCATAGTCCACCCTGCCATCTTTCAGTAAAATAGCCTTCGTGCACAACGACTGGACGGCCGGCATATTGTGGCTCACGAACAGCACAGTCCGTCCTTCACTTGCGACATCATGCATCTTGCCAAGACACTTTTGCTGGAATGCAATATCGCCGACAGCCAGTACTTCATCAACGAGCAGGATCTCAGGTTCCAGATGGGCGGCAACTGCAAAGGCAAGTCTCAGATACATGCCGCTCGAATAGTGTTTGACCGGCGTGTCGACGAACTGTTCGACTTCAGCAAAGGAAACTATTGCATCAAATTTCCTTTCTATCTCGGATCGTTTCATACCAAGGATTGCACCGTTGAGGTAGACATTCTCCCGTCCCGTCAACTCCGGGTGAAACCCGGTGCCAACCTCCAGGAGAGAACCTATGCGCCCGTGTATTTCCGCGTATCCGCTGGTCGGTTCGGTTATGCGCGATAATATTTTCAGGAGTGTACTCTTTCCAGCGCCGTTCCGTCCCACAAAACCGACCACTTCGCCCTTCCTGACCTGGAAGGACACGTCCTTAAGCGCCCATATAGACTCATCCAGTTCCGATGCACCGGCCGGCTGTCCGCGCAGCAGCTTCCCCGCCCTGCGAAAAGGCGAGAGGAGTGCGTCGGCCATGGTATCACGGAGGGTCCGGTAACTGTTCTGCCGTCTGCCGATGTGATACATTTTGCTGAAGCCTTCAACTCGTATCGCGATGTCACTCATTCCTGTGTACCTATATCACGTCCGCGAAGGTCTTTTCCATGCGCCGGAAATACAGAGCGCCGCCCAGCAGAAGCACCAGCGATACCGCTGAGGATACGATAATGGCAGGACCTGGGGCGGTGTCTGTGCCGAGCAACGCCCAGCGAAACCCCTCAACGACTCCCACCATTGGATTTATTGCATAGAACGTCCTCCATGGCTCCGACAGCAGGCTGCTCGGATACGCAATGGGGGTGGTAAACATCCAGAACTGGGTCAGAAAGGGGATGATATACTGTACGTCGCGAAACTGTACGTTCATTGCGGAGAGCCAGAGCGCAACCCCGAGGGCGGTGGTGAATGACAATGCCAGCAGAAGCGGCAGCCAGATCACGTTGCCCGTAGGCGCCAGGTGGTAATACTTCATCATGCCTACCAGTACGGCAAAGGAAAGCGCAAAATCCACGACACCCGACAGGACCGAGGCAAGCGGTATGGATAGCCGGGGAAAGTAGACTTTTTTGATCAGATTGGAGCTGCTGACCAGGCTGTTCGATGCCTTGCTCATCCCGTTTGCGAAGAAGGTCCACGGTACCAGGGCGGCAAAGCTGAAGATGGGATAAGGGATGCCGTCCGAGGGGATCTTCGCGAGTTTGCCGAAGAACAAGCTGAAGACGACCATGGTGAAGAATGGCTGGATAATGGCCCAGGCCGCGCCAAGCACGGTCTGCTTGTACCTGACCTTGATATCCCGCCAGACCTGGAAGTATATCAATTCCCGGTACTGCCACAATTCGCTCAGCTTCATAGATACCCATCCCTTTGACGGCTCAATTCTGAAGACGGGAACGTCCGCCTCATACGGCACCTCCCGGGTCCTGCCGGCACGGCTGGTAATAGCAGTCTCTTTATTACTCATGTTTTACCAACGGTCTTATCTGAATGTCGGTGACTTCCGCGCTGCGGGGAAGTGAGAGGGCGGTGATGACAACCTCGGCAATGTCCCCGGGCTGCAAAAAAAAGTCAGGGAAGTATTTTTTTCCTTCCATCTTACGGACCAGTGCCTGCATCTGGGTTGCGGTTCTGCCCGGATATATGCTGAGAACACGGATGCCTTCTCCATTGACTTCCTCCCTCAGGCTGTCCGCCACAGCCTTCAATCCGTGTTTTGTTGCCGAGTACTGGCTCACATTGGCCTTTGCATTCAGTCCGGCACTCGAATTAATGAATACGATCTGCCCCTTGCGTGATCTTATCATTGGCAGCAGTGCCTGGGTGAGCAGGTACGGTGCGCGCACGTTTGTTCTGTACTGAATATCGAACTGTTCAACGGGGGAATCCTCGATTTTTCCCATCGAATAGATCCCGGCGCTATGGACGAGTACGTCAATATACCCGAAGTCCCCGGACAGGGCAGCCTTAAGTGAGTAAATATCGGCATCGACTGTCAGGTCAGTCCGGTAAGTCTTGACAGTCGACGTGCGGCATCCAATCTCCCCTGCTGCGGTCTCAAGGGATGCGCCATTGCGTCCTATCAGGCAGACAGAGGCTCCTTCCGCCGCAAGGGCCTTTGAAATCGCCATCCCTATACCGGCACCAGCTCCCGTAATTACCGCAACGCGGTCCTTAAACTGCCGCATATGCCTCTAAGCCCCGCATTCCCTCAATAGCCCTTTTTGAACCAGCAGGTCAGCCACTTCGCTGATCAATGCAAACCTGACCCCCGATTTATCAGATATATCCAATAAAGTATGGTTTCCGTCCGAGAGATTCAGCACCCAGAGCATCGCAATTTCTCCCGACTTTCCGTCCTTTTGCCCGCCTATACTCTGATAGAGGCCCCTCTTACCCAACTGAGGCTCACATTTTGGATTCTGGTTTATATATTTCCTGTCGTTTTCCAGTATATTTATAACCGCCGTGTATGCCGACAGTGATTTCTCCAACTGTTCGGGATGGACAAAGTCCAGATTGTCGGCTGACGTGTGGTACTCCGGATAACAGCCGTGGGGCGTCCTCATGAGGCAACCAACCGGAAGATTGAACCCGGGGGAGCAATACTGTCTCTCGTCATAGCCGAAAGGGATAAAATCCGTCACCTCGTAGGCGTCACCCGAATTTCTCAAGACATTGAGAACCGCCCTGTCTATCTCAGCACTGCCCCGGCGGCTCTTCTTGTAGGTGAATCCCCCGGAATCCCCGAGACATGCGGCAACCAGGCCGTGTTCGATTTTTGAAGCGTTCTGCTCGTTCAGGGAAAGCCATGTTATCGAACCGATCGTCCCGGGGATAAAGAGAAATCTGTAAGAGTATTTCAGTTGCAGCCGGCTCAGGCTTTTCGCAAGAAAAACCGCCAGGACTGCGCCGGACAGATTGTCATTGCATAAGGAAGGATGGCAGATGTGGGCCGATATTAATACCTCCCTGTCCGTCTCTCCCCTGATATGATACTCCCCATACGAGAGCGAGCCTGGGTCCAGAGAAGAATCTACGACGACTTCATACTCGTCCTCCTTAAGTTGCACGTACTCGTTGTAACTGACACAAAAGCCCCAGTTTTCGGAGTAGTAAGAAGTCCTGTAGGGAATCCACTCCGGATTTTCCGGAAGCGTAAACAGATGTTCTTTCAGCTCAGCCAGGGAAACCTTTTTCCTGACAGGAATACTGTAGTTTAGAACATGCAGATTACTCTTCATGAAATCGATTATTTTTTTTCCATTCGAATTCTTCACAAAGGCGTCCCTGATATTCCATTCATTCGGCACAGACCAGTCGAAAACTTTAGTCCCGCTCGGGATTTCGTTTACGCGCAGCGGAATATGATTCTTCATGATTCCCAGCGTTCTGCGAACTCCGTCTCCGGTGATGCTCCTGCAGATCGGAAACAACTCGGCCATCAGCCGGTGCATCTCCCTGCCAACGCCTGCCTCAGTGTTCTTTTCTATCTTTCTTGAAACATTCTCCATGGCAACCATGCTCAGCCGGGCACCCGGCTTAAGCGCCGAAGTCTGGATACGTTCTGTCCTTTTCGGAGATCATTTGTACTTCTATCGGCCACTTTATGTCGAAGGCCGGGTCGCTCCATCTGACGCCTTTCGTATATAGGGGCATATAAAATTCCGACATCTGGTAAAAGACCTCGGTATTGTCCGCCAGCGTCAGAAATCCATGGGCAAAACCCCCCGGGATATAGAGCATCGTTCCTTCCCCGTCATTTAGCTCAACGGATATCCATTGCTTGAAAGTCCTGGAGTCCGCCCTCAGATCTACTATCACATCGTAAATGGCGCCCATGGTGCACCTGACCAATTTGGCTTCTTCATAGGGAGCGGCCTGGTAGTGCATCCCGCGGAGTGTTCCCTTTCTCGCATTGAAAGAGGTATTGCACTGGACAAATGCAGCACTGAGTCCCTGTGCCTTAAACTCCCTGCTGCAGTAGATACGCGAAAAAAAACCGCGTTCATCCCTCTGCTTTTCCTGCTCTACGATGTATGCACCCGGAAGGTCTGTCTCCCTGAATATCACTAATACACCTCCACTTCCGGAATAAATACCACAAATTTACCGCCCCATGAGCGTATGAGTGACATCTGCTCCATGACCTCTTCCTTGAGATTCCATGGGAGAATGATAAGGTAATCCGGGCGCGTATCACTGATCCTTTCCGGACTATGGATGGGTATATGGACACCCGGCAGATAATGGCCTTGTTTATGAGGGCTCCTGTCAACCGTATAATCGATCAGGTCGGAGCGAATACCGCAGTAATTCAGCAGGGTATTGCCCTTCGCCGGGGCTCCGTATCCCGCTATGGATTTACCTCTTCGCTTGGCATCTATCAGGAAGGCCAGGATTCTCCTTTTCGTCTCCTTTACCTTTTCAGAAAACGAGAGATAGTGCTCCATACGCTCAAATCCGGCTGCCTTTTCACGATTTCTCAGGTCGATGACATGCCTGCCGACCGTCTTTGAAGAATCTTCGGTGTGACGGGCATAAATTCTGAGGGAGCCTCCATGAGTCGGAAGCTCTTCCACATCGAAGAGGGTGAGGCCATGGGTCAAAAACATTTTTTCGACGGTGAGAAAGGAAAGATACGAAAAATGCTCGTGATAAATTGTGTCGAACTGGGCCTCATCCATGAGGCGCATCAGATGCGGGAACTCCATAGTGATAATACCGGCCTGCTTTAGAATAATCTTCATGCCTCTCAGGAAGTCGTTAATATCCGGTACATGGGCCAGGACATTATTCCCTATCAGCAGGTCGGCCATTTTTCCCGAAAGTGACAATTCCGCCGCGGTTCGCTCTCCGAAGAATTTGACTAACGTCGGAATACCGGCCTCCTGTGCAGCCTTCCCCACGTTTCCCGCGGGTTCGACGCCCAGAACGGAAATACCTCTTTCCTTGAAATATTGAAGAAGATAGCCGTCATTGCTGGCGATCTCGATAACGCTGCTGCCGGCGCCGAATCCGAACCGGTCAATCATCATCTGCGTATAACACCGTGCATGATTAAGCCAGGACTCCGAATAGGAAGAAAAATATGCGTAATCGCTGAATATATCCTCCGCGGAACGGCATAGCGGCAGCTGAACGAGGTGGCAGGCCGAGCATACGTAAACATGAAGGGGATAGAAAGGCTCCATTTTCTCGAGTTGTTCGGCAGTGAGATACGAGTTCGCCAGGGGCGATGGCCCAAGGTCGGCGAAGGTATGCTCCAGTGATGTCCCGCAAAAACGGCAGGTATTTCCAATGGCGTCCATGATTTCTCTCCTGAATAATCCCGGCCTGCCCGGTTGCTTCAGACCGGCGTATTTATCAGAGGCTGTGGCGACAGCGCCCTGAGCGGCAATTTGTCGGCCCATTCCAGTTCTTCAGTCAACAGGCTGCTGTTTCTCAGGTGGGCAAGAACCTTCAGCCTTATGAATCTGGAGTTGCGAAAATCTCCGTCGCTGAAGTCTATGGCCTCCAATCCGTCTCTCAGTTCTTTGACTGTAGCTGTAAGGTCGACTTGAGGCTGGTAATCAGGGGCCAACTCTCTGAACAAGTCGAAGCAGACTTTATAGGACCGTTTGTCAGGCAGCGCGTCCTTGTTCATGTGAATATCAACGCCCGGGATGCCGGCCGCGACCGCCTCAGCGAGGTCTTTCACCCGGTAATTCCATGCGTCACTGCCGACATTCACCGCAAGGAAATCTCCCCCGGCGGCACGTTCTCTACGAAGAGCCCATTCGATGGCCCGCGCCATGTCTTTCACGTTTATCAGCGGCCTCCATGGCGTGCCATCGCTCAGGATGGTGATTTTCCCGGAGGCAACCGCGGCAGCGACGAAGTCATTCAATACGAGGTCCAGCCTCAGTCTTTCACTCATTCCGCAGGCAGTCGAAAATCTGAGGCTTGTCACTGTGAAGTTCCTGTCCGCAAGTCTCTCAAGGCCTTTCTCTGTGAAGACTTTTGACTTTGCATATGCGGTAAGAGGATTAAGCGGGGACCCTTCGGTCCTCCACCCGTCTTCGGCATAGCCGTACATGCTGCAACTTGAGGCATACACAAACGACTTCACGCCAGCCTCCCTGGCTTTCGCGGCCAGACTGATACTAGCCCCAAAATTGATGTCATATGTCACCTTTTCGAAAGTGTTGCCCATAGGGTCATTCGATATCGCGGCCAGATGTACCACTGCATCCACCTGCCTTAGCAGCTTCGCGTCAAGATTACGCACATCTGCAAAATGCTGAATGTCGACCCTGCATTCCGGAAATATACCGGCGCCGGTCAGGCAATCGGCGAAATAACCGATATCAAGGCCGATCAAGATCACGGGAGTGACTGCTTTGCGCAGGTGTTTTACCAGACAGGGGCCAAGGTATCCCATGTTACCCGTAATCAGTATTTTCATGATGTCCTCCTCTGTAACGGAACTGTCATGGTGGGAAATAGTGTGGAAGTTATATGCTTAATTCAGAACGCTGCCTGCCAGAAGTTTCCTTACATGCCTGGCAATAGCCGGCGCGGCTGTCAGCCCGGGTGATTCTATCCCGACAAGGTTGACAAAGCCCGGCAGATCTTCACTGATGATAAAGTCCCGGAACCTGTCTCCCGGGCCCTGAAGTTTCGGTCTGATGCCGGACATATCCGGTACAATATCCTCCCTTCTTATGAACGGAAGGAACCTTACGGCGGATTCATAAAATTGCCCGCTTTTCGACGCACACACGCGGTAGTCTTCAGTCCTGTCTATATACGCGGTGTCAGGTCCGAGTTTCATGCGGCCATTCAGGTCGAGAGTGAGATGAACACCCAGCCCGGCGTAATCTTTCTCCGGGACCGGGTAAATCAGCCGGGTGACCATCCCCTTCTTTACGTTGCCGATGCTGAAGTAATCGCCTTTGCAGTAATGAAGCGCGTATTCTCTCCCGATCATCCCGGCAACGGTATCGGAATGCAGCCCCGCAGCATTCACCACCTTTTCCGTCGTAAATTCGAAATATTCCCCGGAGTTGTTTCGTGTATGGATCCTGTATCCTTCAGAGGCTTTTTCTATTCCTGACACCTCAGTAGAGTAGACTACTTCGGCCCCCCTCATTCTGGCAGAGTGAAGATAATAGTCCATGAGCGAATGAGCATCAAGAATCCCGGTATCAGGGGAATAGAGGGCGCCGACAGCCTTTATGTTGGGTTCTATCCCTTTAATCCGCGCCGCATCAAGAAAAGAGACGGAGCAAACGCCGTTCCTTATCGCATTCTCCATAAGCCGTTCAATCTCATCCATCTCCTGTCCGGTCGTTGCAATAATTAGTTTGCCGAGTCTCTTATGGGGGATCCTGTTCTTTGCGCAGGTCTCATATAGCAATTCCCGGCCCTCAACACATAACGTTGCCTTTAATGAACCGGCCGGATAGTATATGCCCGCATGGACCACTTCGCTGTTCCTGGAACTGATGCCCATGCCGTGTGATTCGTTCTTCTCCAGGATATAGATTCCTTTCCCGCTGTCTGCCACTTCCGAGGCGACGGCCAGGCCGATTATTCCCGCTCCTATAATCGTAATATCAGCGTCCATGTTTTCTACCAGACCTTCCAGGGCGCCTTCATCGAGTTCCATAATTCTTCCAGGAAGTTTTTTTCCTTCAAGGTGTCCATGCATGACCAAAAACCATAGTGCCTGTAGCCGATCAACTGCCCGTCGCGCGCCAAACGCTCCACAGGGCTCCGCTCCCAAACAGTGTCGTCATCATCGATATAATCAATTACTTTCGGGCTCAGTACAAAGTAGCCTCCGTTGATCCAGCCTTCGGCTGCCTCGGGCTTTTCATAAAACTTTGTAATCTGGTTACCATCAAATGCAATCCTTCCAAAACGGGCCGGGGAGCGAACCGTAGTAATGGTGGCAAGTTTGCCGTGAGATTTGTGGTATTCAAGCAGGGCGTTGATATCAACATCCGCCACGCCGTCGCCATACGTGAACATAAAGACGTCCTCCGTTTCAAGCCATTTTCTCAGTCGTTTGAGGCGTCCGCCGGTTTGCGTACCCACGCCGGTATCCACAACGTGGATTTTCCAGTTGGGCTGCTTCCCGTCATGTATAGTTGTTTGTCCCGTGGACAGGTCGACCGTGATGTCATTATTGATAGCATAAAAATTGAGGAAGTATTCCTTGATTACTTCTGCCTTGTACCCCGCTGCAATAATGAATTCGGTTACACCGTGAGCAGCATAGCAGTTCATGATATGCCACAGGATGGGTTTCCCCCCGATTTCTATCATGGGTTTAGGCCGCCATACGGTTTCCTCCGCCAATCTCGTTCCAAAACCGCCTGCCAGAATAACCGCTTTCATATGGACACTCCTTTTCTTTTGGAGAGAATACGAAGGTTTTCCCGATCAGGAACACTGCTCCGCCTGCTTAGTTACATCCGTCGTAACAAGCAGGTAAGATCACAACCAGTCTGTTGCAAATAATATGCCGCGTGTAACAGCTCTGCAAAGGGAAGGATTTTAACGGGTAACCAGCGGGATTTACGGGCTAATACTGTATCCTGGAGCTACATCGGACTCTGAATTTTCTGTTTCTTATAGATACAGTCGTTAAGGGAAGGTCTTCAACTTTAAGCTCTGCGGAATTGGTCCGCCTCCCGCAGGCGCTTATAAAAGGCTTTTCGCGATATGCCGAGCATTCTTGCCGTTCTGGACTTGTTGCCCTTACACTTCGTGAGCGTCTCCCTGATTGCCTGCATTTCCAACTCTTTCAATGTCCTAACGTGCGCCCCGTTTGTATTCCGCCTCTTCGGAGACAGAAATTCTGCGGGTAGTTCCCGCAGTGTGATCCTGTTCCCCCGCGCGAGGACGACCGCACGCTCGACGACATTTCTTAACTGCCTGACGTTTCCGGGCCAGTCATGGTATTGGAACGCCGCCAGCACTTCACTTGATAGCCTGATTCTTCTTTTTTGTCTCACACAAAGTTCCTCAAGAAATGCTGCCGCAAGGAGAGGTATATCATCCTTCCTCTCCCTGAGGGCCGGCACCTTAATCTCTACCTGATTTATCAAGCGGTAAAGATCCCCGCTAAAACTGTCACTTCTCACTCCTTCCCTTAAATCGTAGGTAGTGGTTGATATAAGACGAAAACGGACATCGAACTTCTCGTCGCCGCCTATTCCCGACATATGGCCGTCGCGCATAAGCCGGAGGAGCTGTGCCTGCGTGCGCGGCCCGAGTTTGTCGATCTCATCCAGAAAAATAACGCCGTTTGCGGCTTCTTCAACCTTGCCCCGTCTCCGCGCGGAGTCGCCGGCGAAGGCCCACTTCCCGCCCCCGAACAGCTCGGCTTCCATAAACTCTTCCGGTATGGCAGCACAATTTATCGCGATGAAGGGTGCATTTTTTCTCGCGCTGCGGTAATGCAAGATTCTCGCGATAAGTTCCTTCCCGGTTCCCGTTTCGCCGGAAATGAGTACACTGCCGGCTGATTCCTTGACCGCTCCTATGATCTCAGGAATTTTACGCATTGCCGGAGCGTTGCCAATAATACGGTACTCCGGCATCACTTCGGACAATCTGTCCCTAAGAAGTTCGATTTCCCTTTTCAGCTTTCGCTGTTCCACGGCCCGTGCCAGTATGCCCTTCAGCTGAGGATAGTCCGGTGGATTGACGAAATAATAGAAGGCCCCGCGTGTCATGGCAGCAACGGCGAGCTCGATGGTTTCGCAGGCCGTCAGAAAGATGACGGGAATACCCGGTCTGGCCGCTGTAAGATAGTCGAACAATTTCATGCCATCGCCATTGGAAAATCCCAGGCCCGTAAGGACCGCGTCAATATCATCGCTGTCGACGGCCGCGCTGGCATGCTCAACGGTTCCCGATGGAATGATATCATACCCGTCACGAGACAGGATCCCCGACAAGTCTCTGAAAGATTCAGGCTGATCATCGACAAAAAGTATCCTGCCTTTGCTGCTCATGCTCACGATCCGGTCAGTACGGCCCCCCGCGGCTTCAGCCGACCGTGCTCCGATTTCTTTCTCCGTCACGCGCACTCGTCCACCTCATTAACAGAGGACAGCCAGAATGCTGTCGCTTTCCACGGCCTCGACCTAGCGCAGTAACAGATCAACTGTATCCCCCGCAGTCAGCCGGCCTGATGTTGCGTTCTTGAAATTGGGCACGATGGTCCGGAGTTTCGGAATTACGTCATCGACCGCGTAATTATCGACTATTCTCTCAAGTTCAGCCAAATGGAGGGCCAGGGCGTCAGCTGAGGGAATATCAGGCACCGCTATCAACAGCTTTTCGTGCGGCGTAGACATTATCCGCTCGCCTTCGTCAAAAAGGTCTTCATACATTTTTTCTCCCGGACGCAGTCCGGTGAATTTGATTTTTATCTCCTTATACGGAATGAAGCCGGAAAGCCTGATGACATTCTCTGCAAGGTCGACGATCTTCACCGGGCTCCCCATGTCCAGGACAAATATCTCTCCCCCATGGCCTACTGCAGCGGCAATAAGGACAAGCTGCACAGCCTCCGGTATGAGCATAAAGAATCTCTTGATATCAGGATGGGTCACCGTAACAGGTCCGCCGTTTTTCAGCTGATCCTTGAAAATGGGGACGACACTCCCGTTGGTCCCCAGCACATTCCCGAACCTCACCGTCGTAAATTTAGTCCGGCAGCATGCATTCATTTTCACTGTTAGAAATTCAGCTATACGCTTGGTCGCCCCCATGATGCTCGTGGGATTAACAGCCTTATCGGTTGATATCAGCACGAAGGTTTCCGCACAATGACGCGAAGCGATATCTATGAGGTTTTTCGTGCCGAAGACGTTGTTCCTTATTGCCTCGACGGGATTGTCCTCCATGAGGGGCACGTGCTTATAAGCAGCCGCGTGAAAGATAATCTGCGGTTTATGACGGGTAAATGTATGTTCCAGATATAGAGGGTCCTGTATGTCTCCTATAATGGTGAATATTTTTGTCTCCGGATGCGTTGACCTCAGTTCGTTATCCACAGAGAACGTGCTGTTTTCATACCGGTCAAAGAGAAGCAGGAACGACGGATCATACTTGACGATTTGTCTGCAGAGCTCCGAGCCGATCGAGCCGCCGGCTCCGGTCACCAAAACGGATTTTCCACCTATCAGGCTTTTTACGGAAGTAATGTCGGTCTTTATCTGGTCTCTCCGCAGAAGATCAACCAGCGAAATTGGCTTTATATGGGCAATGCCATACTGTTTATTAAGAAACTGTATGAACCTCTCTTCGCTGATATGGCCGAGTTTTACGAGTTTGGACCCTAACCTTCCACCCTCTTTTTTCTGCAGTGCCAGCGCTTCCTGAATGTGCTCTTCCAGCACCAGGCCGGCATCGAGCAAACGCTGACCCAGTTTTGCTCCGACGGAAACATTGCCGTCAAGGAGATCCGTGATTGCGGGCAGCTTCTTTATCGGTGTGTTGAAGGGTTTGCACTTTTCGTAAACCCTTCGGATGACTTCCTGTGCGTCTGTTGAGACCGAAATAAGTATTTCATCGACCCGGCTCTTTCTAATGATTTCCGGAAGACCGTCGATGTTACCCATAATAGGTACGCCGTGTATTGTCAGACCCTTCTTCTGTTCGTCGTCGTCTATAAAACCCACCGGCTCGTAGGCGCTTTCGTGACTGTTTTTCATTTCCCGCACAACCATTTCGCCGGAATCCCCTGCTCCTACGATCAGGATTTTCTTGCGTGGAGGATCGAACAGCATATACTCCCTGAATACCCTTACAAACAGCCTGGTCATTCCGGAAATGATTATGAAAAGGAGCCAGTCCATGACATAGACGGAACGCGGGAAATGTATGTCACCGATAACATAATGCACAAAGACAAGATACAGCACACTGCCTATGGTAGCCGAGTTCACGATTTTAACCATGTCGCTTATGCTTGCATATCGCCACAGTCCTCTATGCAGTCCCGAAGCGAAATAAAAGACAAGCCGCAGCGAAAGAAGGACGGGCAGGTAAAGCAGAAATCTGTTCAGTTCGTCTCTTGGCAGCGACGCGTCGAACCGGAGGACGAATGCAGAATAGTTTGCCAGAACCGCCTCCAGCAGGAAGACCAGGGCGACGAACCATCGTCTGTATCCGACTATATATTTTTTCAACGTCTTATATATCCGACTGTGATTTCCGTTCATCTCTTCGTGGCTCCCGCCGCCGGCTTCTGCCTGTTCTCCGCGATCCGGAAGAAAGTTCTGAAGATCAGCTTCAGGTCCGCCAAAAGACTGTTTTTTTCCGCATACCGCAGGGAAAGATGCAGTTTTTCAGGCAAGATCCTTTTTTTGTAATCTTCCTCCCAGTCGTCCGCTGCCGAAAGGACCTTCTCTTCTTCGGAGAATTTTATCGAGGCCGGGTCCGTAATGCCCGGTCGCACCTTGAGAAGTTTCTCGTATTCCGCGCTGAAGAGCTGCACGTATTCCATTACTTCGGGTCGCGGACCTACCAGACTCATGTCGCCTTTAAGAACATTGAGAAGCTGAGGCAATTCGTCTATCTTGTGTTTTCTTAATATCCGTCCGACCCGCGTCACCCTTTCATCCCCTGCCACTGTTATCAAGGCGCCCTTTTTCCTGGCTTCCGTTCTCATGCTCCTGAATTTATAAATCGTAAAGGGCCTGAAATATCTGCCGACCCTTTCCTGGAGGAAAAAAACCGGACCCGTACTATCCAGCTTTATTAACACCGATACCGCAGCAAAAACCGGCGACAGGACCATCAATCCGACAATGGAGAAAATAACGTCGAAGATGCGCTTTGTCATGCCTGTTTTTACCGCCTGAACCTCCTGATTACATTTTCGACCGATTCAGCCACCTGTCCCACATCATCGTCTGTCATCGCCGGATAGATCGGCAATGAAACGATCTCGTCATAAATCTGTTCCGATACCGGAAACGGCTCCGCAGTATACTGAAATTCATTGGCGTAATAGGGATGTCTGTATAAGGGGATGAAGTGGACGGAAGCCATGATACCCAGCCTCCTTAGTTCTTCCATGAATTGATTTCTGCCGATGGTCAGCGCACGTGGGACCAGACGGATGACGTAAAGATGCCAGGCGCTTTCCCTGTCGGATTTCAGGCGGGGTGTGCACACTTCGTTTAGATGGGCAAGAGATGCGGAATATTCTTCAGCTATGTGTTTACGGCGGGTCCACATCCAGTCCACCTTCTTAAGTTGAGCCAGACCGAGTGCGGCCTGGATGTCGGTCATGTTATATTTGTATCCTGCTTCCGTGACGTCGTAATACCAGGAGCCTTCATTCGTATATCTTTTCCACGCGTCCTTGGATATGCCGTGGAGACGCAATGTCCTCAGCCGTGCCGCCCATTCATCGTTATCCGTGGTAACCATGCCCCCCTCGCCGGTTGTAAGCGACTTTGTGGCGTAAAAGCTGAAACACGTGACGTCTCCGATCGTACCTATCATTTCGCCTTTATAACGCGCCGGGATGGCATGGGCGGCGTCTTCCACGACCGCGAGGCCCCGGCTTTCCGCCAAAGCAAGGATTTCGTCCATATCGCACGGCTGGCCCGCATAATGAACAGGAATGACCGCTTTTGTCCTGCTTGTTATCTTTTCTTCTATCTTCGAGACGTCGATATTGAAAGTCTGCGCGTCCACATCGACCAGAACCGGCCTGGCGCGAAAATAGGTGACCACCTCCGCCGTTGCCGTAAAGGTGAAGGAAGGAAGAATGACTTCGTCTCCCTCTTCAATGCCTATGACCTTCAGGGCAAGGTGAAGGCAGGCGGTGCAGGAGTTCATCGAAATTGCATTTTGTGAACCTATGTAGTTCCGGAAGTCTTCCTCGAAACGGACCGTTTTCGGTCCCATGGTAATCCAGCCCGACCTCAGAGAGTCGAGGACTTCCGCTACTTCGTCTTCGCCGATGTGCGGCTTGTGGAATGGGATTTCCCTTCGCCCGCTCACCTCTGCGTTGCATGCTCTTACTGAAGGCGTGACTCTACCTTCGGTTAACAGTTTCATACATCCTCCTTAACACGGACGGATGCGGACTCTGCTTTCGCATCGACGAATCCGCACGATAGGGAAAAAAGTCCTTACCCAGGGCTAAGAATGAAAAAGGTTACCGAAAAAGCGGGCCAGTTGGTCAAAGAATCCATCATGATTCTTTCCCAGACCGTTATCCGTACTCTTTCCGTAGCTATCGGCCCAGGCATTGACGGAACTTAACTTGAGGGCCGTCACCACCGGGAGCACGTAACCGGTCGTCCTGCAAACCTTCTTCAGAAATTCCCGTCTGGATGACACCAGGCTGTGTTCTTCCTTACGCATGATTGCCTCCTGACATTACTGTTCGCGCGCCATTTTCATTAAACCGCTCACCGCCGGATTTGACAAGCGGGGCGACCCCTGTACTTGTTCCGCCAACCCAGACAGCAGGAAGGTTGCAGCATAAAGGTCGGCTGCATTCAGCCTGAAACATTGAAAGCGCCGAACAAGACTCAAAAGAATATCCAGCCCCCTCTTGCCGTGGTCGACAAGATTGATTGCCTGGCTGACCATAAGACCGAAGGCTTCAGTCTCTCCGAGTGGCTGAAGTCCGCTGCAGCGATCAGGCTGATAACTCGGGAAGACAATCCATCCAGGCGGGGAGGGCCCGGCAATCCAGTCACTCATGGTGAGCGAAGGATCGAGCCTTATCTTCCCCCTGGAATCGCGATATAACGGGCCGTTGCGTTTCGCAGGATGTTCGGGGAATATCCTTATTAATGTTTGAAAATCAACACGGAAACTTCTGGGGAACGGCCATGCGGCTCCGGATGCGACATCGACGAGAACTATCTCATCGGACAGGCACTTCCACCCCTGTTTTAGCATACAAAGGGCCAGGGAACTTTTCCCCGCACCGGAAGGTCCGATCAGAAGCAGAGCTTTACCCCCTGCCACCAGCCCGGCAGCATGAAGCTGTACAAACTGTACAAGGCTCCGCAGAATTTTTGTCGTAATGCGCCATTCCAGGTCGTCCAGCGCGTCATCGATGAGTTCTGTCTCGTGGATGAGATGTCCGTCCTCATGGGACAGATACGATGGTGCGCCGGTCTTGTTCCCCTGCCTCCTCACGATCGACCATTCTGCGCGGCATTTCCCATAAGTCGTTGATAACGCCGGAAACAGCGAAGCAATGGCCGGTTCCAGTTCCTTGCAGTCTGTGGCCATGGAAAAGCGATACGAATGGATCTGACATATGCGTCGAAACATGTTCGCCGGCCTAGGTTGAGCCCTGGTTCAGCAATCCGTTTTCCTGAAAAAAAATGACTGTTTTGACTACGTCCCGCAATACGGTGTCTTTGTCGGGGCCGCTGATGGAAGAAACTTCCGCAGCGATATCTTCAAGAGAAAAAACCCCGTCCAGATAGGACCTTATGAGAGATGCCGTAATATTCAGTGTGTATGTCATTTCCCTGGTCGGGTCGTAGAGCACACAACCGTCGTTCAGGTCTGCCTGCTCCAGATCCATTCTCATGCCTGGTCTTGACGATTTGGATATCATTCCGTTTACCTCCTTCACTTCAAAGCTTCGCCCTCCCGGTTACAGTCAGGCCGGGTGCAGTCACCCCTGTTATACTTTATGTGACATGTAACGTTCCCTACTAAACCCGGAATCATACGGCCATGTTCAAGAACGTCACGCACAAATCCGCAGCTTCAGGCGGACTCAATATCGTCCGCATAAATATTTACGCCTATGCTTCTGCCAAGAAGCTCGACATTGACCAGGAACCTGTACTGATCATTCTTGACCTCCAGAGTACCTTCAGCGCCGGCCAGAGGTCCTCTCCTAACCCTCACCCTGTCTCCCACTCTCAGGTGCGGATAGACGTCGAACTCCTCCCCGCTTTCAATCAGGAGCCTGAGAAAACTTATTTCCTCATCGCAGACCGGCGTCGGGTTGCCGGGCTCCAGAGAGATCATCTGCACGGCTCCGCGTGTTTTAAGCACTTCAAGGAAGGCTCCCGGCTGCGGAGGAACATAGACAAAGAGGTAACTCGGGAAAAGAGGGAACTCTATAATTTTCTTTCTGTCCTTCCACTGACTCAGCCTTCTCGCTACAGGCAGAAATGTTTCGATGCCTTTTTTCGTTAACTCTCCGCGGGCCACAAATTCGTGTCTTGACTTCACATAGACGGCATACCAGTTGTTCATCGT
>JBJKOV010000098.1:0-5539 GCA_046707105.1 Thermodesulfovibrionales bacterium | reverse complement strand
TGCTCGTCCCAAGGGATAAAGCGGTAACTCTGTCATACAGGGTGAGAATGAGGTTCTAGCCGCTAAATCAGGCGGGAACTGCAAGGACACTCTTTGACCGAATATCCCTGCAGCTCTTTCAAAACATGATGGCACACTTTTTTATATGTCAGTGCTCGACATAAGGATCGACAGGTCACTAAGCCCATTGCCGTCCGTAGCTCCCGCCTTTCCATCCGACGCGGCATCTGCACAGCCCGGCCGCAACCCGATCTCTGCCCGTCAGCGGCCGTCGAGAAATGTCCTCAGGCCGAAACTCCGCGACGGGTGTTTGAGTTTTCTGATCGCCTTGACCTCTATCTGCCTTATCCGTTCCCTCGTGACCTCGAACTCCTGTCCAAGCTCTTCCAGGGTCTTCGTCAGTTCCTCTCCGATGCCGAATCTGCGTTTTATAATCTTTGCTTCTTTGTCGTTGAGAGTGCCGAGCACCTTCTCCACCTGCTTCTTCAGATCCCGGTCTATCGCGCTTTCGAGCGGGGAAACAGACGCGCGGTCTTCTATCAGATCACCGAGATGACTGTCCTCTTCCTCTCCAATCGGGGTTTCGAGCGATACAGGTTCTTTTGATATCTTCAGGATCGTCTTCACCTTTGGCAGCGGGATGTTGATCCTCGCCGCAATCTCCTCGGGCTGAGGCTCATACCCCAACTCCTGCACGAGTTCCCTCGTAACCTTCGAGATGCGGGCTATTATCTCGCCCATGTGGACCGGTATGCGTATCGTCCGCGACTGGTCGGTCAGCGCTCTCGTTATGGTCTGTCTGACCCACCACGTCGCATAAGTGCTGAATTTATACCCCCTCTGGTACTCGAACTTGTCGACAGCTCTCATCAGTCCGATGTTTCCCTCCTGTATAAGATCAGGGAAACTCAGGCCTTTGCCGATATAACGTTTTGCGATGCTTATAACGAGCCGGAGATTGGCCTCTACCATATCCCGCTTGGCCTCCACGATTTCATCCCGGCATGCGGTATAAGCCCTTATGGTTTTCCTGATTTCAGAATAGGGAATGCCCACTGAATGTTCATATCGGCTTACATTATTCCTGCACTCAAAATAGACCTTTAAAAGCGGCTCCTTTGCCTTCAACTTGCTGTTGTTACCGTTGGCCTTCAGAAAGCCTGCAACCGTCTTATAATTCTTGTTTCTGCCGCTATTCATATCACATCCTGAGGCCTTAAGACGTTTCGTAACGGACAAAAGCTCTCTGTTGGCTTCTTCCAGTCGTTTTGCCATTCTTTCGAGTTCATCAAAAATACCGGCCACAAGATTTTCTTTCAGTCTCAGGCTGCTTACAAGATCCAGTATTCTCATCATGTTGCCGTCGACCTGCTTCGCATTGGCCGGAGATGTTTTTTTCCCTCCCGTCCGGGGCTGGCTGTCGTTGATCTTCGGCCTTCTGTACAGGCGGCTTATCTCATCAACGACTGACAGGAACCTTTTCGTTTCGTATATGACCGCTTCTTCTGAGTCCCCGCCGCCCTGCATAACGACCTCGGGGGAGAGGTCTCCGCTTCTCACTGCATTGCCCATCGAAATCAATTTTTCTATGGCGAAGGGTAACGAAAAAATAACGCGCCCGAACCCGTCCCGCCCCTTCTCAATTCTCTTTGCCGTTTCTATCTCACCCTCACGCGTCAGCAGTGGAATGTTGCCCATCTCTTTCAGATACATTTTCAGGGGCTCATAATCACTGTCACCCATCGAATTCTTTGCATCTTCTTCGCCGTTGTCGGCCTCTTCATCGCTCCAAAAAATGTCCTGCTCCTCTTCCCCGCTCTGGTCCGCAAAATCAATGTCCTCGGCCTCTGCCGCGTCTTCGGAAAAATCCAGGACATCCAGAATCTTACCCATCTCTGACCCCCTTTAGTGAGACTGAAATTGTATTTTAGGTACCACAGTCACCTATATAATTTACGAGATTAAAAAAAAGAAAAATATCGGGGAAACTCTGTTTTTTCTGTAAGATTTCGGGTGATACAGTGTAGGTGATAGTCCTACAAAACATCCGAGCAAAGCAGCTCCAAACTCTGATATAATTGAGATGATTCCCCTTGATTGGGGCGGGAGGAGGAAAAGAAGTGGCATCTGATCCTTTAAAAGCTATCGCTTTCCTCGGCAGTCCAAGGCGGAACGGCAATACGGACCTGCTCCTCCAGAGCGCGACCAGGGGGATGGAAGAACGCGGGGTGAGTGTAAAGACCTTCGACCTGAACCTGATGAATATACTCCCCTGCCAGGACTGCGGCGGCTGCGAAAAAACAGGCGAGTGCATCGTTCAGGATGATATGTCGCTGATTTACCCTGAGATAAGGACTGCAGACAGGATCATCCTGGCTTCACCTGTATTTTTTTTCGGCGTAAGCGCCCAGGCGAAGACAATGATAGACCGGTGCCAGAGCTTCTGGTGCGAAAAATATCTCCTGAAGAAGCCACTTCCTGAAGGGACCCACGGGAGGAAAGGACTGTTGCTGCTCGTCGGCGGCATGAGGAAACAGACAGGGATCGAATGCTCCGGTGCGACCGCCACGGCATTTTTCAGGACCATAAGCGTGAAAGAACACAAAACGCTGAGTTTCCTCGGAGTAGACGCAAAAGGGGCTATTCTGGAACATCCGTCGGCAATGCAGGAAGCCTTCCTGGCAGGCAGGGAGCTGGCAGCCGCATAGATCCAATGGCCCTGCCCGTTCCCAGATATGTACAGTTGTATCCCACGGTCAGATGCAATCAGCACTGTTTCTTCTGTTTTAACGGCTCCCCGTCCCGGCCGGAGCCGTTTCTTGCGAATACCGCAGGTGCGATGCCGGATCTGTCATTTGCCGGGTCACTGAGACTCCTGGAGATACTCGAAGATCAGGGGATAAGAGAGATAGACGTGATGGGGGGAGAACCCATGCTGCTCCACTGGATACCGGATTTTGTGAAGACGGCCGCAGGAAGGGGCATGGAGATAAACATAAGCACAAACGGCAGCCGTCCGGAGACCATAAGTAGGTTCAAAGACAGCGACCGCGAAAAGATTACCATCGGAGTATCTCTGGAGGGGAGTTCTGAAGAAAGGCATAACAGGATCACGGGGTCCTCTCATTTTTCACTTGCCGTAAACACCATCGTAACACTTCTGTCCCTTGACTTCGACGTACCTGTAAAAACAGTGGTCAGCCGGACAACGGCTCCCGATATCGGGAACATAATCGGCCTCCTGAGAACTCTGGGCATAAGGCGTTACTACCTCATTCACATGGACATTCTCACCGGGGATCAGGCAATAATGAGCGAAGCCCTATCATTCCAGGAATTCAAGATTTTTAGTGATCATATCAGGGAAATCAACCGTGATATGGAGATCTGCACGGTCAGCGCCTCGTGCTTCTCAAAGGAGCTGAGCGGACGTCCCCCCCGCTGCTCGGGGGGGGTAAACAAGCTCTCGGTTCTGCCTGACGGGTCCGCATTCCCATGCAATCTTTTTCACAGCTTCCCGTCACTGCGCCTGGGCAATATCCTTCAGGACGACTTCGCCTCTATATGGACAAATCCCCGGCTCGATGATTTCCGGGAGCCCTCACCGCACCCCTGCGACAACGCCCGCTGCGCCAACAGGCACTCCTGCACCGGTGGCTGTCCGGCCCATAATCTCTACCATCACGGCCGTCTCCACGGCCGTGATGTGCGCTGCGAGTCGCCAGGCCGTATGTGACTCTGCGCTATCTTTTCACGCACTCATGGCTGTCATTGTCATATTTACCCATAATGATGCGGGTCCTTGATATTTTCATGCAGTCAAAGTCCGCATCTGTCCACGGGGTAACTGATATTGTTCTGTTGGGCGTCATAAGCCCGCGAGTGTCGCAGATGACCTTCTCACTACTGGCGAAATTCCATTCTAATTTGTATTTTACGTTTTTGGGGAAGCCCGGAAGCACCTCGGCGTTATCGATATCACCATCTCCGTCGCGGTCTTCGGCCATCGTGTACTGGTAGTCGCCAAGAGCGGTAAGGTATTTCTCGTCCCTCTCCAGGGCCATCATCCTCGCAGCCATCAGGTCGTGATAAAGCTCCTTCGTTATCTTTTCCACCTCATATCTTTCCATCCAGCCCTCAAATGAAATATAGATTGCAGCCGCAAGAATACTTACGACTGATGTGACGACCATGAGTTCGATCAGTGTTATTCCCTTCTGGTTCATTGTTCCCTCCTCTTTCTTCCCCGATAGTTTCCCTGGTGCTATTTATACTCCCCCGAACAAAAAAAAGCACCTGTCAGAATTGACAGGTGCTTTTCCCCTGCTATATGTGGTTTAATATTTGGTTTGACGCGATACGGTCCGCCCTGGATACCTGCGGCGGCATCAGGATTTTATCCTTTTCCACCTCCTGTGCATCCACAGCCATTCTGAGGGGTTCCGCCGTATGTACTCTTCGATATAGGCGGAGAGCTTGACAGTGTCGTTCAGCACCGCGGCTTCTCCTTGGCCGGAGGCGTCGAGTTCAACAGCTTCATGTATTTCTATCAGATGTCCGCAGGGAGTCCTCCTGATAAAAGCGGGGATGACCGGACTGCCCGTTTTCCGGGCTATTACAGCCGGCATCTTGGCAGTATAATCCCTCTTGCCAAGGAATTCCGTTACCACACCCTCAGCCTCCACCACGCTCTGGTCCATGAGTATCCCCACAACCCCTTCGTCCCTGAGGCATGAAAGTATCTTCTTCAGCGCCCCTTTTTTGTAAATTACCCGGTTGCCGTATTTCTTCCTCGTATGTTCGACGACCCTGTTGATGTACGGATTGTCAATAGGCCGGGCCACAACGTTGACTTTTACAAGGCGCTTGGAAAAAACAAGGGCGTTCAGCTCCCAGTTGCCGCAGTGGCCTGTGACAAAAATCACCCCTTTCCCTTTTCCGAGCGCTGTCCGAAGGTTTTCGGCACCCGAGACCTCGACCCCCTCAAAGATATGCCGCCCCAGACCGTAATAAATCTTCAGTACTTCGACGAACGATTTCCCGAGGTTTCGAAAATTCTGTTTGATCATCTCCTCGGGGCTGGCGTCTATGACGATCGAACCACGCGACACGGCGGCCCTCAGGTTTTCCACCGCTATCTCACGACGGCTCCTCCAGAAAAAAAAAAGAGCCGAACCCAGGAATTCGCCGAACTTCAGGGACAGCCTATAGGGAATCAGGGCTACCGGCAGGGTAGCAACTAAAATGAGGAGAAACTGGAGAAACCATATCACCCGCCTCATTTATCATTTTCTTCTTTATCTTTGTCCTTCTTTTCTTCGTCTTTCCTTTCCTTGACGGCAGCGGATATCTCTTCCAGGCGCTTTGATACGAGGTAATTTACCGTACCCTCGGGATAGGTCCCATCCTCGCGAGCTTCCCCGGCAGGCAGACCCATAAATATTTCAAAACCTTCTTCCACTCTGTCTATCGGATAAATGAAGAATTTCCCGTCTCTGACCGCATCGACGACTTCCTGCTTGACCATCAGGTGTTTTAC
>JBJKOV010000097.1:0-2928 GCA_046707105.1 Thermodesulfovibrionales bacterium | reverse complement strand
TCCAGCCTTTTGGCCAGTTCAGTCTCTGCGTCCCTGGTGAGAATAGTGATATTACCCATGGAATGAAAATAGGCCTGGACCAGGTCTTCCGACCTCTCGTCGCCTTCCGTTTCCTCTTCCTCCAGGGCCTCCGTATCAAATACGTCCCCTTCCTCGCTGTCCACCACCTTAATCCCCAGGTCCTTCAGCAGTTCCAGCCGGTCCTCCAGCTCGTCGGGCGAGAAAAACTCCGAGGGCAGGGCGTCATTTATCTCATCGTATGTAAGCGTTCCGCGCCTCTTGCCCAATTCTATTATCTCTTCAAAAACATCATGCTCTTTCATCTAGTCCTTTATTCTCCCTCTGCTTTCAAAAAATTATTCAATACTTTTTTATCCATACAATACGAAATTTTCTTGAAGAAATTATGAACCCTCTACCGGGCCCCTATATTACCATATATAGCTCTATTTTAGACAGGAAAAAGATGCGGGTCAACCAGAAAAGTTATTCTCCTCCGATCTGTCCGGACCGACCAACAGCCTCCCCGAATCGGGTATGATATACCGGTTACATGCAAACCATTGACATGAAATGGAAATTTGCCATCGACAGGGGCGGGACCTTTACCGACGTCCCGGCCCTCGATCCGGCAGGCGGATTCCGGACATTGAAGCTCCTTTCAAGCTCCCCATACTACGCTGACGCATCCATTGAGGGGATCAGAAGGATACTGGGACTGCACAAAGACGCTCGCCTTCCCCAGTAAGAAATAGAAGGTATCCGCCTCGGGACCACTGTGGCGACCAATGCCCTTCTTGAAAGAAAAGATTACTGTCTGACCGCACATTCCCCGCTTTTCTGGTCCGGGATGAAAAAATAAAAAGCCGCACCCTCCCCGGGCTTTCCTTCCGCCCAAACCCGTCCGCAATGCCGGCTGATGATACGCTGCACAATGGAAAGGCCGATGCCGGTACCCTCGAACTCCTCCGAAAGGTGGGCGCGATGAAAGACGTCGAACAACCCCGCCGCCTGGTCCGCGGAAAAACCGACGCCGTTGTCCTTAACAAAGCACATCGTGCCGCCGCCTTCACGGCTGCAGTTCACAGTGATTTCCGCCTTCTTTCTGGGCCTCGAAAATTTTACGGCATTCGACAGAAGGTTAATAAAAACCTGGCGCATCAGTGATCCGTCGGCAAGGACCGGCGGCAGGTCGCCTGTAATCAGTTCAATCTCCCTTTCCGGTGCGCTTGCCCTCACCTCGTCAAATGCTGATATGACCAGTCCAGCCAGATCCACCTCCGCCAGCTTCAGCTGCTGACGGCCCAGCCGGGAAAGTGAAAGCAGGTTGTCTATGAGCACTTCCATTTTCTTAACCTTATCCACGATCACCCTGAGCATGTCGACGCCCTTCTCATCCAGTTCAGTACTGTAGGCCTTCGACATCCTGAGTGCAAGGCCGCCTATTACAACTAACGGTGTCCGCAAGTCGTGAGACACGGAATGTCCAAAGGCATCCAGCTCTCTGTTTGCCTCCTGCAGTTCCTTCACCCTCTGCTCGAGCTCCCGGTTCAATCTTCTGATTTTTTCCTCGGCGCGCTTACGCTCGGTGATGTCACGCGTCACATTTATTACACACGTTTCACCTTCCAGGTCAATTATCTCGGCAGACCTCAGCATGGTGCGGATTTCACCGGATTTCAGCCGGAACACCGTCTCATGGTCCCTGATTATGCGCCGCTCACGCAGCACGTCCGTCATCCTGAGCCGTTCTTCGGGGGCCACCCAGAGATTCAACTCGGCAGACGTCTTCCCGATCACTTCTTCTCTCTTGTATCCCGTAATATTCAGAAATGCCTCGTTGATTTCTATAAAACGTCCGTCTGAAAGGGTCGTGATGGCTATCCAGTCGGGGCTCGACCGGAAGACCTTCGAAAACTTTTCTTCAGATGCCCTGAGCGCCCTTTCGGCCTTCCTGACCTCCGTTATGTCCCTGATTATCCCCTGGTAGCCCAGAATCCCGCCCTCGCCGGAGAGTCTCAGCGTCGAACTCAGGAGGCAGTCCATTATCGTTCCGTCCTTCCTGCGAAGCCTCATTTCGTAATCCTTTACCGCGCCCGCCTTCTCGATCTCGTCCCGAAATTTCTCCTTTTCACCCTGGTCCGCGTAAAGGGCTGAAATATCCATCCCGATGACTTCCTCTCTCGGATAACCGAAAAGTTCGACTCCAGCCCTGTTGAAATCAAGTATCTCACCGTCACGGGCAGATACGTACACAACGTCCTTCGACTCCCCGAAAAGATCACAATAGCACTGATCGAAACCGCCCTCCGCCCCGGATTCAAGTTCATCAACCCTTTTCCGCAACCGGTCCAATTCCTCCACTAATTCCTTCACCGGTCTGTTTTCATCTGTTTCCCGTTTCATATACACCAATATACCTCAATGGTGCAGAAAATTCATATCGTCTGCTGCCAACGGCCCGTGCAATCGGTCAAACGGGGAAGAAGGACAGCACTCATTGGACTGCAGGGGACCATAAAACAGAGCGGAGTTGTTATTGTCAAAGCCCGGGAGTTAAAATTAATTCGCGTGAAGTTTTTTCTGCCGGAAGGCTATAAGGAGGTGACCATGGAGAAAGCCGTTAAAAAGGAGCAGTCAAAGGTCTCTGTCGAAAAAGAACCGGCCGGGATAAAGGAATTCTTCAGGAAACGCTGGCCCGACATCTTCCTGGCGATACTTGTCATTTACGTTATATTTCTGGGCATCGGCGTTTTTGCCGAGATCTTCAAGGTCCAATCCATCCTGAACTGGTGGATATGGCGCGCTCCGGGAAGCTGAGAGGCTGACGGTGCGGTTTACATGTCGTTACAGCTCGTCGGGAATTTCGCGGCGGGTATTCGCTTGGAACAGCGAAGGCCCTATTTAACAGACCCTTTAGTACAACTA
>JBJKOV010000096.1:0-5279 GCA_046707105.1 Thermodesulfovibrionales bacterium | reverse complement strand
CTTGGCCATGTCACGGAACGTTATCACTGGCTCTGTCATGCCTATTGTCTGATGGACAACCACTACCACCTCCTTATAGAGACACCTGAGGGGAACCTCTCGATCGGGATGAGGCAGTTGAATGGTGTTTATACTCAATTGTTTAATCGACGTCATAAGAGGGTCGGTCATCTTTTCCAGGGCAGATTCAAGGCCATCCTGATACAGAAAGATAGTCATCTTCTTGAAGTCTGCAGGTACGTTGTCCTGAACCCCGTACGCGCGGGTATGGTCGTAAAACCCGAAGAATGGAAGTGGAGCAGTTACGCGGCGACGTCCGGGATGGAAGGCCCGCAATCTTATTTTACACCAGATTGGATATTAGGGCAGTTTGGATCAAGGCGGCCATCTGCTCAAAGGAAATATCGGAAGTTTGTGAGCGAGGGGATTGCTCAGGAATCCATCTGGAAGGATGTCAAGGCGCAGAGCATCCTTGGTGAGGAAGAATTCACGGAGACATTCAGCGATTATGTTAAGGGGTATCGGGATATTCCCGAGATACCAAAGACACAGCGCTTTCTTCAGCGGCCGTCCCTTGACAGTCTGTTTGGCGATAAGATACTTCATAATCTGCAGAAGAGAAATAAAGCGATAGCAACAGCTGTCCAGGAATATGGATACAGCCAGAGGGAAGTAGCCGATTACCTTGGCATGCACTTCACCTCAATAAGCAGGCTGATGCGGAGAGGAGTGCCAAGAAAATAGACCTGACCCCAATTACTTTCCCTCGTTGCGTTACTTAACTTGACAGGAAAGATTTCTCTGCTAGAGTTTAAGAAAATAGAGGATTCCCCGATAAGACCAAACCCTTCGTGAGAGGGGGACGGAAAGCGACGGATCTTATAGTAGATGGCCGAGCTGCCGAAGGAAGAACCTTGGGTGAGTTCGGTCTTTTTATTTACTAACCAAAGTCACGAGGAAGGAGGAAGCAAAGGAGGGATTGATAGCCGTATCGCCGAAGTCTCAGCAAAGTTTTTAAAAAAGGAGATTCAAATGAAAAAGATAATTGCGTTAACAAGCCTTTTGATACTGACCATTTTGTCATACGGTAGCGCTGTAGCCGCACCGCCCACCACTTCCGTCATTGTTACTAACGGGTCATCACAACCGGTTCCGACAATCTCGACATACCAGGCCCCATATACTCTTTACGATTCCGGATTTGTTTCCACCCCCTTGGACCTCGAAGTAGCTGCTACTGACTGTCGATTCCTAATGGCCTGTGTCTTCAACAACTCCCCTGCCGGGGCAGTCAACCAGCCGGTCACTCTCAATTTGGACTTTGTTTATCCCCCTCTTGCAGCTCCTGCCTGCACTGATGGTACGCCCATTGCAGCCGTCACGTTGCTGACGGTAACGGCAAACACCTTATCTTCGGCTTGTTCCAATTACCCGATGAACGTATTACCGCAGTGTATTCGCGTGGCTACCGACGGAACTGCAACATCTTATTCAGTTCTGTTAACATGTCAATAGCATAGTGATTTTACGATGGGACGATGATCAATATTTAACCGAGGAAGGGGAAGCCGAAGGCTTCCCCTTAATTCCAAGGTACCATCAACAAAAGAATTATTCTCGACTTCTTCCCTGCTATATCAGTTACAGCGAGCCCGCCCTCTAAGATGTGACTATCAAGTTGTGCACTCACCGTCTACGAAACCATGCGTTTCGAAATCGTTTATTTCCGGTCGCAATTTGGATAACAAGAAGAACAATGAAGAATGTCGGCAGGAGGAAGTACATCTTCCTACCTGTTACGAGATGAAGCCGATTTGTCCACTGCCGGGGAGGCAGGAATGAAATGGAATAGCCGCGAGGAATCGATCGGAACAAGTGGCAGAATAATCCGGAAAATGCGAAATGAGTGTGCGCTACGCTTTGACTCCCGGCACCTGGCGTTTTATACTCATAAGGAACAGCTTTAGGTCTTGTCTGGAAAAATATTTTTGCAGGCCGTCAGAGAAGGAGGTATTTCTGTAATGTCTTTTAAACCCGCACGAATTTTCATCTTACTCGTCTCTTTGTTTGTATTGTCTGGTTCGCCTCCCGTCAGCGCACAGGACAGCAGTGTCCTTCGTGCGACACTTAAAAACGGCCTCAGGGTCGTAATCGTCCACAATCCGCTGGCGCCAGTGGTAACGACCGAAGTAAATTATCTTGCAGGCTCAAACGAGGCGCCCGAAGGCTTTCCCGGAATGGCCCATGCGCAGGAGCATATGATGTTTCGCGGCAACCCCGGGCTCTCTGCCGATCAGCTTTCCTATATCGTTGCCACACTGGGAGGGGATTTCAATGCCGACACCCAGCAGACGGCGACACAGTATTTTCTGACCGTACCGTCCGAAGACCTCGATATGGCACTGCAGATCGAATCGCTGAGGATGCGCGGGGTCCTTGACTCGCAGCAGCAATGGGAAAAAGAGCGCGGCGCCATCGAACAGGAAGTGGCGCAGGACCTTTCCAACCCGGAGTATGTCTTTTACACAAAACTGCTTTCCACAATGTTTGAAGGCACTCCCTACGCGCACGATGCCCTTGGTACGAGACCCTCCTTCGACAAAACAACCGGGGCAATGCTCAGGAAGTTTTACGACCACTGGTACAGCCCGAACAACGCCATTTTTATAATAGCCGGGAATGTAGACCCCGATCGTACCCTCGCGCAGGTAAAGAAACTTTTCGAGAATATTCCCTCCCGTCCCTTGCCTAAACGTCCTGAAGTAGCGCTGCGGCCCCTCAAGCCGGCCTTAATGGAGATGAAGACCGACCTTCCATACGGCTTGTCCGTTGTGGCGTACCGTATGCCGGGATTCGACAGTCCGGACTGTGCGGCCGGACAGGTGCTCGCTGATGTCCTTGACAGTCAGAGGGGGTCGCTCTACTCTTTGGTCCCCGAAGGCAAAGCGCTGTCTGTCGATTTCGAAATCGAGATGCTGCCGAAGGCCGGCATGGGTTACGTGACCGCGGCATTTCCGCAGGGTGGAGACGGCACCTCTCTTATCTCGACGATAAAGAAGAGAATAGAGGACTACCTGAAAAACGGTATTCCGTCCGACCTTGTGGAAGCTGCGAAGCGTCATGAGATCGCTGATGCCGAATTCGGCAAAAACTCCGTACCGGGCCTCGCCGCTATATGGTCACAGGCCCTCGCCGTTGAAGGCCGCCATTCTCCTGACGACGATGTGGCGGCTATCAGGAAGGTCACTCCGGCCGATGTCAACCGCGTCGCAAAAGAGTTCCTCTTAAATGAACGCGCCATAGTCGCCGTACTCACCCCGCAGACTTCGGGCAAGGCTGTTTCTTCCAGGGAATTCGGAGGAAAAGAATCTTTCACCCCGCAGAGCACAAAGCCCATCGCGCTGCCCCAATGGGCAAGGAAGATCGCCGAACTGCCGGCAGTACCCGCTTCTACGGTCAGGCCTTCTGTAAGCGTCCTTCCAAACGGGCTGAAGCTTATAGTGCAGCGGGAGACGATCAGCCCGACTGTCAGTGTATACGGACGGGTAAAAACGAACAGCGAGATGCAGGCGCCTAAAGGCAAGGAAGGGATATCCCGAATCCTGGGCGGTCTCTTCTCCTACGGCTCGACGTCTTTGGACCGCCTAGCATTTCAGAAGGCTCTGGACGACATTGCCGCCAATGAGTCGGCCGGCACAAGTTTTCAACTCAAGGTCCTGAAGGACCGCTTTGACAAAGGGACCAGACTGCTTGCGGAAAACCTTCTGGAGCCGGCCCTCCCTGAGAAGGCATTCAGTGTGATAAAGGGGCAGACGATTGCGGCCCTGCCCGGTGAATTGAAGAGCCCGGGCTATCTCTCGCGGAGGGCCCTCCATTCGGCGCTCTATCCGAAGAAGGATCCGACATTGCGGGAGGCCACCCCGGGAACTGTCTCATCGATCGGGCTTAAAGATGTTAAGTCGTACTACCACAGCATATTCCGGCCCGACATGACCACTATAGTTGTAATCGGTGACGTGACCCCCGCCGAGGCCAAGACTGTAATCGAAAAATATTTCGGCAACTGGAAGGCCAAAGGACCTAAACCTAAAACCGACCTTCCGCCTGTGCCGCCGAACAAACCTGCGTCGGTCGCCGTCCCCGACGTAAGTCGTTCGCAGGTGGATGTCACCCTTGCCGAGACTGTGGGGATAACACGCTTCAGCCCCGATTACTATGCGCTCCAGGTAGGCACTCATGTCCTCTCCAGCGGATTTTACTCCTCACGTCTGTATCGCGATCTCAGGGAGAAGAGCGGCCTTGTATACTCCGTCGGAGCCGTGATAGAGTCAGGAAGAACGCGTTCCCTCTTTGCGGTATTTTATGCGTGCGATCCGCCGAATGTGTCAAAGGCGCGCGCCATCGTGGTGCGGGATCTTGTCCAGATGCAAAAAGAGCCGGTCAGCAAAGATGAACTCAGCAGGACAAAGGCGCTCCTCATACGCAGGTTACCGCTTTCGGAGGCCAGCACTGACAGTATTGCCGGCGGTCTTCTCAGCTATTCACTGGAGGGTCTGCCTCTGGACGAACCGGTTCGTGCGGCGAAACGTTACAGAAAGATGACGGCCCAACAGGTGAAGTCGGCCTTCTCCCGCCGTATCCGGCCCCGCGATTTTGTCCGGGTTACGCTCGGACCGTCACCGCAGTGATGAATGAGAAACGAATGGTAAGTAGTAAATAGTGAATAGTAAATAGTTACAACGGGGAGGGGACTTTTTCCCTTCCCGGGGCTGCGCCCTCTGCCTATTCTCCAACCTCACGGTTTATACTAATATCAATGAATCAGGATGAACTCGACGAGGCCCTTGGGATAAGCCGCTGCGCCAGGTGCGGACACCGGCTGGAAGGAGAGGTTGAATGCCCTTTCTGTTCCCTTTTCCCTTCGCCCGCCCCCAAGGATTCACCGTCCAAATGGATATTTGTTACCGCATGCTTCCTTACTTCGCCTCTCAGCCTGCCTGCAATAGTAAGAACAGACAGGCTGACGCTCATTGGGAAGGTCCTTACCTTTTCCGGATGCCTTTTCTGGCTCTGCGTCTACAGGCTCTTTTTTTAAACCTTGCGGTCGCAATACGACATATTCGTTATTCAGCCTGTCGCAACTGTTCAGTACGTCATTCATGCAAAAAACGTATACATTTCCTGCATAACTTTCCGAGCCTTTTCCGGTTTTCCATAAGACAACTCCCTGAAGTATGCTCATAAGCTCATATATAGTCATTGGCCGGTCTGACCCGAAT
>JBJKOV010000095.1:0-7133 GCA_046707105.1 Thermodesulfovibrionales bacterium | reverse complement strand
GCAAGTTCTACTATGGCATCAAGACCGGACTTAACGAGGCCTTTGTAATAGATGAGGAGACGAAGAAGAAACTGATACAGGAGGATCCGAAGTCGAAGGAGCTTATCAAGCCCTGGCTCCGGGGAAGAGACATAAAGAAATGGAAGGCTGAATGGGCGAAATTATATGTCATTAACATTCCGAGCAGTGCGAACAGGCAATGGCCGTGGTCGGATGAAAAGACGGACAAAAAAGCGAAGGCGATTTTCAAGAAAACCTATCCTGCAATTCATGATCATCTGTCCCAATGGGAAGACAAGCTCATAAAGCGCGACGATCAGGGCAAGTTTTGGTGGGAACTGCGCTCCTGTGCATACTATGAGGAATTCGAGGGGCCGAAGATTATGTATCCGGATATTGCTCAGTGCTCTTCTTTTTCATTAGATAAAAGCAACATGTTTTCAGGCAACACGACGTATTTCATTTCCACTTCAGATGTTTGGCTTATGGGGCTGCTGAACTCGACCCTTATGTGGTGGTTCTACGGTTCAATCACGTCATTTATTCGTGGGGGTTTTGTGAGATATTTCTCTCAATATATGGAACAGCTTCCAGTCCCGACTGCAACCGACAGCCAAAAGGCCCCCATCATCGAGCACGCAGAGAAAATCCTCGCCGATCCCGGCAGCCCGGAAGTCCCGCGCCTTGAGACGGAGATAGACACGCTGGTCTATGCCCTCTACGGCCTCACCCCCGAAGAGATTGAGATTGTGGAGGGGAAGAAGTAATGCTTTACCTCTATCTTGACGAAAGCGGATTTCCGATGCAGATTAAGAAGGGAGGAATACATAGTGGTCAGTGAAGAAGAAATTTATTTTGCTATACCGACACCTCTGCATATCGAGGTCAGAACCACGGGCAGCTATTGGAACTACCTGATCACAATAAAGCATCCGGTCATGAGGGGCAAAGAAGATATCGTTAAGACAGTCTTGCAGTTGCCGGATGAGATCAGACAGAGCCGGACCGACAAGGAGGTGTTTCTTTACTACAAGCAGTTTGATAGACTATATTGTGTCGTTGCAAGGCATAGTGGGACTGAAGGTTTCTTGATAACCGCCTATCCGACGGATAAGGTGAAGGAAGGAGATGTAATATGGACAGGGTAGTTGTTTATTATCACAAGGATTCGGACACAATGGACATATGGTTCGGCAATCCCGATGATGAAGTGATCTGCGAAGAGGCTGGGGAAGGCATTATTCTCAAGAAGGACAAAGATGGAAAGACGATCGGGATTGAAAAACTCTATGTCAGTAAAACGGTAGGTATCGACAAACCTCTGCCGGTTGAAGTGGTTGTTGCTTAGTCTCCGGCAATCTCTACAATTACAGTGACCGCCTCTGACAAAAAGACCCATCATCGAGCACGCAGAGAAAATCCTCGCCGATCCCGGCAGCCCGGAAGTCCCGCGCCTTGAGACGGAGATAGACACGCTGGTCTATGCCCTCTACGGCCTCAGCCCGGAAGAGATTGAGATTGTGGAGGGAAGGGGATGAAGCACGATCAAATCGGCTTTTGGTCTGAAATCAGCTTATACTGTTATTGCGGGGCATTTATGGAACGCTTTAGGCCGGACATGGACTAAAAATGCTTTACGTCTGATTTAAACTATCTAAATGGAGGTGCAAAATGCCTAAAATTACGGCTCAGATTCCGGATGACATTTACCGGAACATCAATGAGGAAATAAAACTCGGCGTATTTTCTGACGCATCGGAGGCCGTTGTATCGGCGCTCAAGAAAGCTTATGCGCGGAAGAGTCGGTCCTTCCTTAAATGGCTGATGAAAAAGGAAGGCATAACAGAGGCCGGGATGCTGAAAGAGCTTGAGAAGATGCGTAAATGAGGTACAAGGTTTTCGTCGATACAAATATCTTGCTCTCGGGGATCTTTTTTGATGGAAATGAGTCCAGGATTCTCGATCTCGTTGAACTTGATCTTGTAACGAGCGAGGATGTCGTCGATGAATTACGAAAAATCGTAGAGAAAAAACTTAAGTATCTTAAAGAAAGAACTTTTGAGATAGCAATCGCCGAAACGGAGAAGGCATTGACCGACATCTCGATTATCCCCCGGTCGAAATATAACCACAAGCTGAAAGAAGCCGAAGGCCTCATACCTCATAAAAAAGATATCCCTATCCTCGCAGCAGTCCTCTATGCGAAGCCTGATTATTTTCTCACCGGCGATGCGCATTTCTTTGTCGACAAGGTTAAGAAAGCCATAAATGTTTGGACGGCGAAGGATTTGCTTGCGAAGATCAAGTGAGGGTCACAGGCGCCCAATCTTTGTGAATGCGGACCTTATCGCGGCAGGCATTTCTCCATTTATACCCGAGCTGACGGCCTTTCATGTAGGTAGACTCATGATCGAGGAGATCAAACGGCGCGCTGCAAGTAGCGAAAGTTTTGCTTTCGAGACCACTTTGAGCGGCAGGACGTACGCCCAGATGATTCCTGAATGGCAGCGGATGGGCTATAAAACGAAATTGATCTTCCTTTACCTCCCGGATGTTCTGACTGCGATTGAACGGGTGAGGCTTTTCTGTGAATTGCGTCTTATCTCTGATTCCGATCTGTTTTCAACGGACAGCATATTCCCCTCGATTCCCAGGCCTGCCCAGGATCGATAAACTCCAGGCATTTCCTGGATGTCTTAAGTGTTCTGCATCCTAATCATACAATAAAACTGACCGGCAGCTACTTCCTGCCGCAGGTCGGACAGTCCGGGTCTTTATGGGCCCTGAAGGTCCTGAAGCTCATGTCGTTACCTGACCAGACAAGCAGTTTTCCTTTAAGGGGCTTTCCGATGCCGGCGAGATATTTAAGGGCCTCGGTCGCCTGGAGCGTCCCGATGACACCGGGTGTGGCACCCAGCACGGGGAAGACTTCCTTGGGCGGGGACTCGGGGAAGTAGCATCTCAGGCAGGGTGTTTCCGGAGAATGGATAAAGGTCAGGCGGCCGTCAAGTCCCCATATGCTCCCGTGAACAAGGGGGATGTTCTTCTTTATTGCCGACTCGTTGAGCAGGTAGCGGGTGGGAAAGTTGTCCATACAGTCCAGTATGATGTCGGCATTTTCCACAAGCTGGTCGACGTTCTCCTCTACGATTTTGTCAGAAAAGGCGGTGACGTTTATGTGGGGGTTCATCTCTTCCAGGGTCTGTTTTGCCGAGAGGGCCTTGTTCATTCCTATCCTGTGGGGGTTATGGAGGATCTGCCGGTTCAGGTTTGACCAGTCCGGGGAGTCGAAATCGCATATGCGTATATTTCCGACGCCGGCCACGGCCAGATATATCGAGACCGGAGAGCCGAGCCCGCCGGCTCCTGCGATGAATACGGTGGAGTTCTTGAGCTTTTTCTGGGTCTCAAAACCCCAGCCATCGATCATCATCTGCCGGTTGTATCTCTTCAGCTCTTCTTCTGTGAATAGCATCAGCTGTTCCCCCGGATTCGAATATTTAGAAGTATAACAAATGACGGAAAAGACGTTCAATAAAAAGACCATGAAATAAGAAGCACGGTCCTTTTCGGAAAAAAAATTGACAGAGGACCGGGACAGAGGTAGGCTTTTCTTAAGTCTGCCTGACAACCTGCTGAAGAATGGATCTCAAGGAGCGGCGTCCTAAACTGCGGCGAAGGCGGGACCCCGGACAGGCGGTTACTTTTTCTCAGGCCAAGGGCGGAACGGCTTGCGATTCCCCTGAATTATCAAGGCAAGGGGATTAATCTTCCCGGCTGACCGAACGAAAGGAGGCATGTATGATCTCGCTCGATATCAACAGGAGAAAGTACAGCGTGGACGTGGAGGCGGACGTCCCCCTTTTGTGGGTGATAAGGGAGTATCTGAAACTTACCGGCACCAAGTACGGATGCGGCATAGGGATGTGCGGTTCCTGCACGGTCCATGTGGATGGAAAGGCCCGCCGTTCCTGCCAGATTCCCGTCGGCGACGCTCAGGCGAAAAAGATAACCACGATAGAAGGGCTTCCGGAAGACCATCCTGTAAAGGCGGCATGGATAAAGGAACAGGTCCCGCAGTGCGGTTATTGCCAGTCGGGACAGATGATGCAGGCTGCGGCCCTCCTGGCAGAGGAGAAGGACCCGTCCGACGCAAAGATTGTCGAAGCGATGAATGGCAACCTCTGCCGCTGCGGTACCTATCCCTATATCAAACTGGCCATAAAGTCGGCCGCAAAGGAGGGGAAAGGACAATCGTTAACCCCGCCATCATAGAGGCCCAGGTAAGAGGCGCGATAATCATGGGACTGAGCGCTGCACTCGGAGAGCGGATCAACTTACGGAGTCGCGCAGAATATGGATCTTTTTCCGCACACCCGCACTCCTTTTTCAGAATTGGTGCAACTGTGAGATGAACACGAATAAAACCGGGGTGAGAGACAATGGATATCTATGAAGAGATACTGAGGCTGAAAAGAGACTGCCGATCGTCCGCCCTCGCTACGATCGTGCAATGCATCGGTTCTTCCCCCCAGAAGGAGGGATCGAAGATGCTCGTCAGGGACGACGGTTCGATAATGGGGACACTCGGAGGCGGATGTCTCGAGGCGGAGGTGATACAGGCATCACTCATGACAATACGGGACGGCAGACCGGTCACAGTTCCCTTTGAACTGACGGAGAAGCACGGCGGGCTCGTCTGCGGGGGCAAGGTCCTCGTTTATATCGAACCGCTGGTCCCCGAGCCGGACCTCTTCATCCTCGGTGCCGGTCATGTAGGAAAGGCCCTGGCGAAGGCGGCCCTGTTCTGTGGATTCAGGGTCACGGTAGCGGACGACAGGCCGGAATATGCCAACAGGGAAAGCATCCCGGAGTCTTCCGGGATCATCGTAAGGGATTTTAAAGAGGTTTTTGCCGGTGTTGTTGTGAAGAAGGAGTCTTATATAGTAATAGCAACGAGGGGACACAACCATGATCTGGACGCACTCAGGGCCGCCCTTGGGACGGAGGCCGGCTATGTCGGTCTCCTCGGCAGCAGGCGGAAGAAGGCCCTTCTTTTCAAGACACTGAAGGAGGATGGGTTTTCCGATGAAGATATCGGAAGGGTGATCATCCCCGTCGGTCTTCCGATCGGTTCCGTAACGCCCGAGGAGATATCGGTCAGTATCATGGCTCAGATCATCCAGTCGAGGAGGGAAAATGCCCCTTCAGGTCTCGGCCGTTCTTCTTGCAGCCGGCTCGGCCAGGAGAATGGGGAGGTTGAAGCAGCTTCTTCCCCTCAATGACAGGCCGGTTATCAGGCATTGCCTGGATTCCATCCTTTCGTCCGGCTTGTGTGACGTGGTAACCGTGGTGCGGCCCGGAAGTGAAGATATCATAAGGGCTGTGGCTGGGTTTACAAAAAAGGTTGCCTTTAATGAAAGACCGGAAAGCGGGATGGCAGGGTCGGTAAAAGCCGGCATAAAGATGATTGACCCGGCGTCGACGGGGGTCCTGGTCTGCCTTTCGGACCATCCCCTCGTGCGGACTGGCACATACAGAGCTTTGTCGGAAGCCCATTTTGAAACGCCCCGCCATATCATCATCCCGGTATACAGGGGTAAGAAGGGACATCCCCCTCTTTTCCCGGCGGACACGGTCAGGGAGATTTATTCAGGTTTTACATTGAGCGAGATTGTGAGAAGAGACGATAAAAGAGTGAGATATATACCGGTGCCCGACGAGGGGGTAGTCCTTGACATGGACACACAGGAAGACTACAGGATGATTCTGATTAAGCTGGGGAGTGCACGAAATGACCAAGGTAAGGAGTCGGAAAATTTCGCAGGGCCGCACGGCGAAGACGGGGCCGTTTGCATTGATTCCGGTTGGTTCGTTATGATATTCTCTCATTGGTGCGTGAGTTGCAGCCGGCAACCGACAGGCATTCATGCGCTACAGAACATTTCGGTTATAAGAGGGAATGGAACCTAATTCATATAAAGCCTGGTTTCAGTGCATCAACGAACAATGCCGGGCGACCTATCCGCTGAATTCGATAATCTACCGCTGCAGGAACTGCGGCTCGCTGCTTGAGGTGCGGCATGATATGCAGGCCCTCTCCGGCCGTGATGCCGGTTCATGGATAAAACTCTTCGAAGAACGTTACAAGTCTACCGAGTGGCCGTACGGATCAGGGGTCTGGGGAAAAAAGGAATGGGTTCTTCCGCAGATAGACAATGATAATATCGTTTCGCTCTATGAGGGCGGTACAAACCTCTTCTGGGCCGAGCGGTTCGGCAAGATCATCGGCATAGACAACCTCTGGATCAAGCTCTGCGGCAACTCCCACAGCGGCTCATTCAAGGAACTCGGAATGACGGTCCTCGTATCTCAGGTGAAGCAGATGATCAGTGAGGGAGCGCCGATTCAGGCCGTTGCCTGTGCGTCAACCGGCGACACTTCGGCCGCCCTGGCGGTCTATTGCGCCGCGGCAGGCATTCAGTCGATCGTGCTCCTGCCGAAGGGAAAGATATCGATTGCTCAGCTCGTGCAGCCGATCGCAAACGGGGCGCTGGTACTGTCGCTGGACACCGACTTCGACGGCTGCATGCGGATCGTAAAGGAGATCACGAAGGACGAAACGATCTACCTGGCTAATTCCATGAATTCCCTCCGCATCGAGGGACAGAAGACCGTCGGCATCGAGATCGTCCAGCAGTTCGACTGGGCGGTCCCCGACGTGATCATCATCCCGGGGGGCAACCTTGGAAACGTATCGGCCCTGGGCAGCGGCATGCTCATGATGAGAGATCTCGGACTGATCTCGAAGCTGCCCCGCATTGTTGTGGCCCAGGCCGAGCGGGCCAATCCGCTCTACCGCTCATATATGAAAAATTTCGAGACCTTCGAACCGATCGAGGCACAAAAGACGCTGGCAAGTGCGATCCAGATAGGAGACCCGGTCAGTATCCAGAAGGCCATCCGCACACTGAAACAGTTCAACGGCATTGTCGAGCAGGCAACTGAGCAGGAACTGGCGGATGCGTCCGCACTCGGCGATACTACCGGCATGTTCAACTGTCCCCATACCGGAGTGGCACTGGCCGCGCTGATAAAACTGATTAAGGCCGGTAAGATAGATAAATCCGAGC
>JBJKOV010000094.1:0-3633 GCA_046707105.1 Thermodesulfovibrionales bacterium | reverse complement strand
TCTTCTTACCCATCGCCTTCCTGAGTATATCCGCCTGGCCGAGCGAGAAGTTCGCCAGCTTGTTGGCTATCCTCATCACCTGCTCCTGGTAGAGGATGACCCCGTATGTCTCATCGAGTATCTCTTTAAGCTCGGGGAGTTCATACTTGACGGCGACCTTTCCCCTCTTCCTCTTTATGAAATCGTCTATCATGCCGCTGCCTATCGGACCCGGTCTGTACAGGGCCACAAGCGCTATGAGGTCCTCGAACCTGTTCGGCGACATCTTCAGCAGGATGTCCCTCATGCCCTCGCTTTCGAGCTGGAAGACGCCGGTTGTCTGTCCGGAACTCAGAAGCTCGTAGGTCTTCCGGTCGTCAAGAGGCATGTCCTCCAGCGAAAATTCCTTGCCCCCCTGCCTGATATGGTCAAGTGTCTTCCGGATCACGGTAAGCGTCTTCAACCCCAGGAAATCGAACTTCAGAAGGCCGATGCCCTCCACGGAGCCCATGTCGAACTGCGTCATTATACTGTCGTCGGAGGGGCTCTTGTACAGAGGCGTGTACTCGGTCAGCGGCACAGGCGCTATCACGACTCCTGCCGCGTGCGTGGACGCATGTCTGTTGAGACCCTCAAGGCGAATGGCAACGTCCAGAAGTTGCCTGACCTCATCGCTGTTGTCGTACAGTTCCTTGAGCTGAGGCTCTGCCTTGAGCGCCTCCCCGATCGTTATCTTCAGGGTGTTAGGGACAAGCTTGGCGATCTTGTCGACTTCCGCATAGGGCATGTCCATGGCCCTGCCGACGTCCCTGATCGCCGCCTTGGCGGCCATGGTACCGAAGGTGATTATCTGGGCCACGCGGTCCTTCCCGTATTTTTCGGCGACGTAGTTTATTACCTCTCCCCTTCTGTCCTGGCAGAAATCTACGTCGATATCCGGCATGCTTATCCGCTCGGGGTTGAGGAACCTCTCGAATAGAAGGTTGTATTTTATCGGATCGAGCTCGGTTATACCGATGCAGCAGGAGACAAGACTCCCCGCCGCCGACCCTCTTCCCGGCCCAACGGGAATCCCCTTTCCCCGCGCATAACTGATAAAGTCCCACACAATAAGGAAATAGGACGCGTACCCCATCCGCCTGATCACATCGAGTTCAGTCTGAAGCCGCTCCCTGTATACGGGGGATGCATCGTCGCCGAACTTTTCGGCAAGCCCCCTGTACGCCATTGCGTCCAGGAATTCCTCGGGACTTTCCCCGCTTTCCACTTCGTACTTCGGCAGAAGAAAATCTCCCATCTTGAAATCCACGTTGCATCGTTCCGCTATGGCGCGGGTGTTCGTAACGGCCTCGGGTACGTCCTTGAACGCTTCCTTCATCTCGTCGGGCGACTTGAAATAAAACTCGTCGGTGCTGAATCTCATGCGGTTTACGTCCTTCAGCGTCTTTCCTGTCTGGATGCAGAGAAGGATTTCGTGGGCGCGTGCATCCTCCTTGTTAAGATAATGGCAGTCGTTCGTGGCTACAAGGCCGATATGCAGTTCCCGCGCGAGCTCTATCAATTTCTCGTTGGCCTCCGCCTGCTCCCGCAGCCCGTTTTCCTGTAACTCGATGTAGAAGTTGTCGGGCCCCAGGATATGCTTGAACTGGAGCGCCCTCTCCCTGGCCCTTTCGACATAACCCCGTTGAAGGCAATAGGGGATCTCACCCTTCAGGCAGGCGGAAAGACCTATAAGACCCCCGCTGTACTGTTCCAGAAGCCCCATATCGATCCTGGGCTTGTAATAGAAACCCTCCAGGTAGGCACAGGTCACAAGCGAGACCAGGTTCTTATACCCCGCGTTGTCCCTGGCGAGGAGGATCAGGTGGAAGGACGCCTCCTCGTTTTCGGTGTTCCCCTTGTCCAGCCTGCTTCCCGGCGCAACATATACCTCGCATCCTATTATAGGCTTCAGCCCCGCCTTAGTCACCTGCTTGTAGAATTCAACCGCGCCGAAGAGGTTGCCGTGGTCCGTCATTGTGACCGCCGGCATCCTGAACTCCTCCGCCTTCTTTACCAGCTCCTTTATCCTGATCGCACCATCCAGAAGGCTGTACTCGGTGTGGACGTGGAGGGAGACATAATCCGAATGTGAATGCATACAGAAATATTAACTTTAGGGGAGGATTCAAGTCAATTGAAGCCTGCCGTGCCAAAGGAGGCCGGGTGCCCATGTCAGGACATGTCAACTACTTGATTTTTCAGTATTATTGCTTGTTTATAATAAAGCTCAGGTTCTGCTCGGATTCGCCGCCGCGGCCGTCTTTTACGACAGCGGTAAAGGACACCTTGCCGCCAAAATCCTGCGGGACCTCCCATCTTATCGCCCCCGTTTCCGGATCCACCGTCATGCCGGACGGTGCGTTTTTCAGGGAATAGGTGAGGGGGTCCCCGTCGGGGTCTGTTGCCTTGACCTGATAGGTGCAGGTACTGCCGTCGAATTTGAATTTTCCGTTTTTGTCTATCACCGGAGGTATGTTACTAAGCGTCACAGGTATGGTCACAGGGTTGCCCTGGCTCCATGGGTCGGAAGGAGTAACCTTGACAGTGACCTTATCGCCCCTCTTGAGGGCCGTTTCGAGCACTTCACCGTTCCCGGCAGGCTCCCCGTTCTTCGTCCATTCGTATGCAAGAGTCACCCCGTCGCCGTCCGGATCTTTAGCTTCCGCTTCGACACGCAGGCGTTCCGCAGTGCCGGGGCTCTCCGGGATGATCCGGGCCTTCACGATCTGCGGGGGCGTGTTACCTATCGCCACGGCATCAGAGAGCACCTCTTTCCCGTTCACCGTGGTCTTCGCCCGGACCTCATCCCCCCTGCTTAAATCCCGCGCCGGGTATGTATTGGCATAGGGGCTGCTCACGGCCTTGCCGTTCACGATCCAGTCTATCCTCGCGCCTCCGAGTGAAAATCCCTCAGCCTTCACGGAAAGGGTTGAATAGCGCGTAGGATCCGGAGGGGTGATCTCCATCGCATACTTCCCGCCGGCCGCAGCGGCAGGGGCGGACGTACCTGCTGATGCCGTCGGCCCCGGGGCACTCTCCCTGGCGCCTGTGACAGGCGATTTTTCGGCGGTACACCCAAGGATAAGCAGGAAAACAAAAAAAAGCGGGATGCCTGTCTTCGCCAGACCCTTTCTCATGAGTCTAATACGCATAGAGTATCGAGTATCTCGACACTCCCCTTGTACTGCTGTCCTCCGCCTGGACCTCGATCCTGTAGAGATAAGGGTTTGCCGGGGGGCGGTATTCGTTCGAATTGTCGGTAGTCCCCCGGAGACTCTGTGTACCTACACGGACCAGCCCCGTTGTGTCCGAACTGCCGGGGACGGTGTCGACGATCTTTGCGCTGACAATGAAGGTCTGCCCCGAGCTGCCCTGGAGCGGCAGCGATATGTCCGGTCCTTTAGTGGGATCAAATGACTGCGCGTAGTCGGGAGCGCCGGGCTTACAGACAGTCGGGTCCCAGCTCGCCGTTGCAAGAGTCAGTTTCTGGACTAGACAGGCCGAGTTGGAAGTCATGCTCCCCAGGACCGGACCGGCGAGGGTGAGGTTTTGCGTGGCGTTCGTGACGTTCTTGTCGACAAACTCGGCTGCCAGGTTTGCGCCGCCGAGACC
>JBJKOV010000093.1:0-9604 GCA_046707105.1 Thermodesulfovibrionales bacterium | reverse complement strand
CGAGCAGGTTGAATTCCAGGGAGGCGACGCCCGTTGCCTCGAAGATAAGGTCCATCGGCCCTAATTCCTGCAGTACGCGATCTGCAGGCACCTTTCTGCCGTCCACGTACTTGCCCCCGATTGCTTCAAGCCAGCCCGGTCTGGCGGTGTCATGATCGACAATGTCCGTCCCGTAGACTTCAGCGCCTCTGAGACAGAGGGCCATGGAGGCGAGAAGACCTACAGGCCCTATTCCGGCAACGAGACATCGTCTCCCGTTGAGCCAGAGAGGGTGCGCAGGAGCGTCCGGCAGACGCGCCATCTGGATTCTTACCGCCTCATCGATCGCCTTTTCTGCAATCGAGAGAGGTTCGGCGAGGACCCCTACCGACTCGAGCCTGGCAGGCACATGGACAGCGTATTTCTCTCTGTCGACCAGGAATTCAGTTTCGTACCCGTCAAGGCCCTTGATGCCACGTTCACCATATTCGCCTGTAGTGCACATGTCGGAGCGGTCCATCCTGCAGGACCCGCATTTTCCGCAGCCCCGCCGGACGGTAAAGACACAATAATCGCCGGTCTTAACGCGCGTCACGCTGCTGCCGGTTTCCACGACCCGGCCGAGCATCTCGTGACCGATTACGAGTTCTCTTCTCCCTTCGGGTGGATCAGCCCGCCCTCCCGACGCCTCTTCTCTGTCCGTGCCGCAGATGCCGACGCGGACCACCCGCACTTTTACCTCATCCGGGGCCGCTACCGAGGGCTCGGGACGGTCGGCCAGACGAAGGGTCGTAGTGCCTGGGACAATGGTTATCGCCTTCATATGTTTTCTCCATCAGGTAAAGTTTCCGGGATGATACATCCCGCGCAGCATCCAATAACCGATAAAAAGTAAAAGAGAGATCGGCCAATCCGTCTTCAAAACATTCTATCACCCTTACCGAGGCTCAGCAAGCGCCGCCTGGGAACCGAGGAGACTCGTTGCCTCATGCAGAAAGCCATATGAAATGATATTCGCAGCCTCCTGAAGAATCTATACCAAATTATTTTCAGCTTTTGTCGCGTATCGGCCGTTCACACTTTCTTTCATTATCAGGTTATAACGAATCGCAACTTTTGGAGTTTGAATAAAATCAGATGGGATAGGGAGGCCGTCCTCTTTTGTCGAAGTTTTAATTCGGAATTATTGCTGAGATAAATTCGCCGGCCCCGGATTCTCTTTCAAAAAAAGCGGGGGCGGTTCAGTGGGCCGCAGCCGGCTGCGCGTCCGCTACTTTTTCCCCTTTGCCTCATCCCAAAGGGCGTCCATCTCGGCGAGGGTCATCTCAGAGAGGCTCTTCCCCCGGTCCGCCGCAGCCATTTCGATGAAACGAAACCGTGAAATGAACTTACTGATCGTCTTTCTCAGGGCGTCCTCAGGGTTAATGCCGACGAAGCGGGAGATATTGACCAGCACAAAAAAGATATCCCCCAGTTCGTCTTCTATCTCCTCCTGCTTGTTGCTCTGAAGAGCGGCCCTGAATTCCCCCAGTTCTTCTTCGAGCTTGGGCAGGACATCCTCTATCTTCTCCCAGTCGAAACCGACCCGCGAAGCCCTGTCCTGTATCCGGTGCGCCCTCAGGAGCGAAGGAAGCGTCTTCGGAATGCCTTCCAGGACGGATTCCCTCATCTTGCCTTCCTTCTTCTTCTGCGCCTCCCACTGGACGAGCACTTCGGCCGAGGTCTTATAGTCCGCTTCGCCGAAAACGTGAGGGTGTCTGGCGATCATCTTCGAACCGATCTTTTCGATCACATCGGAGATATCGAACTCGCCCATTTCTTTCGCCACCTGACACTGGAACACTATCTGGAATAAGAGGTCGCCGAGTTCCTCCTTAATCGCAGCAGGGTCCTTCTCGTCAATCGCCTCAAGGACCTCATACGCCTCTTCAACGATAAAGGGTTTAAGCGACTCCCTTGTCTGTTCCTTGTCCCAGGGGCATCCCCTCTCCCCCCTCAGGGCGGACATTATCTCCAGAAGGCCTCTGAAATCCATGGCTTTTTATCATATGTGCCGAATTAAAGAATTGTCAAACCAGACCGGCGGATGCAATTCCGCAGAATAACAGGCAAGAGATTTCAAAGAGATATCACTACCCGACCAGGTATATTCCTCCCGGATTCTAATACTCTTCGAGATGATACCACTCCGGATTTTCCAGCCAGGTGTTCGGCTGGTTCACGAAGTTGATAATGTACTCGACGATGAAATAGTGCCTCTTTTCCTCATCTGCAATTTTCAGAAATACTTCTTTCCTGGAATTGCCGACTTCATCGGCCTTTTCCATGTAAAAGTCACGGCTCTTTTTCTCTATTTCCTGGGCTTCGCGGTACAGCTCTATCTGCGAGACATCGACATCAAACTGCTTTTCCTCTCTTATCTTTTCGAAGACATTCTTTACATCGTTCAAAATGGTGGAGTCGGCCATCTTGACCTTCTCAGTGTTCTTCATGCTCTGGAAAAGCGCGTAATGCTTCACCTCGGCGTCTGCAAGCATGCCGAGGATTGTCGTGAGGCCCTTATGTCCGGTCTTTGACGCGAGTTCGCGATAAAGCTCCTCCCCGTCCTTTTCCATCTTCATCGCATAGTCATAAATGTCCATCATTACCTCCTCTTTTTTGTCGTCATTCAGCTTACTTACATGATAATGCGAATCGGTCCCGATGACAAGGGCATAACGGAACATGCTTTGTGAATTTCGCCCCCGCCGGTTAAAATAGGGGCATGCTCTCACCTGAAGAAAAAATAAAGAGGGCGGCAAAGGCCGACGGAGAGGAATTGTGGGAACTATTGAGAGACCCACATCCTGAGGTGATAACGCAGGCTATACACAACAAGAATTTTTCTGTGGAAATGGCGTTATTTATTGCCAGGCAGAGGGACCTGAGTTTCGAGATCCTTGCCTTTCTCGCGCGGGATACAAGGTTCAGAGACAGCTACAAACTGAAACTCGCTATATGCAGGAATCCGAAAACTCCGCAAAAAGTCGTTCTATCGCTCATGAAATTCCTGCGGGTCTTTGACCTTGCGGACCTTGCGAAAGACCAGCAGATCAATATCAATATACGACGAAAGATAGAATACGTACTGGCCGAGAGGATGTCCTCAATGCCTCCGGGCGTAAAGAAGGCGCTCGCCAGGAAGGCCGGCGGCAACATCCTCGCGCTCCTGATCGAAAGCGGCGATGAGGGCGTCGTAGCCGCATGTCTTGACAGCCCCTTCCTTACGGAAGGACTGCTCTACAAACTGCTCCCCAGGCCCTCGATGAAGCCAGCTTTTATAAGGCTGACGGCTGAACACGGGAAATGGTCTTCAAGGTACTACATAAGGTTCGGGCTCATACGGAATTTCTATACACCAATGAGGTACGTGTCGCAGTTCATCAAGGCCATGAAGACCGCTGACCTGAGGGACCTTTATTCCGACCCGAAACTGCCCTCTGCAACACGGCCGTTTATTCACAAAGAATTGTATGACAGGGGCGAGGCAATCCAGGAAGGGGAAGAGAGAACCTTCGTCCTGTCGGATAATGAGGACGCCGACATGCAGAATCTTGAAAACAAATTGAATGAATAAATGGTTATCCTGCAGGCTGCACAATGCCGTCCTTCGGGATTATCGGCTCAGAGCATATCCTATCCAGGCCTTGAGCCCGTCCCTGTTCAATTCTCCATTGATTTCGTCTATCTTCCTGCCGTAACGGTACAGTATCAACTTCGGCACCGACAGCACGTCAAAGCGGCGTGCGAGTGAGGGCTCCTTTTCACTGTTGATCATCGCCACTTCCATAATACCCGCCTTCTCATGGGCAACCTCTTCCATCAAGGGAATCATTGCGCGGCAGTGGGCACACCATGACGCCCAAAAAAATAAAAGAACCGCGCCGGGGTTATCCAGAACCTCACGGTCGAATCTGGCACCGGTCATCTCGACAGGCTTGTCCGGATACCTGATAAGAGACTTGCAGCGCCCGCATTTCGGTTCTGCCCGCAATCTCCCCAAGGGTATACGGTTTACCGTGCCGCAGTTAAGACACCTGAGAAGGACCGTACTCTCGGCCATAGCCTCCATCGATCTCCGTCATCATTATGAATGTTGATGCCCTCTTTGAATTTAACGGAATGTTGTTCGAATTGCAATACCGGCGGTCAGCAGCGCATGAGATCGTTCTCACTTTTGCTATTGATCATCTCCTGGGGTAAAATGAAGCCTCAAGTTGCCGGAACTTATTGATACCAAAAAAGAGGATAATTACTATGCTGATAGTGCTGCATCACTGGGCAGGAGAAAGAGATATCGAGGACGTCAAAAAAACAATAAGCGCAAAGCCTTGTCCCGCACATGGCGCTGGCATCCGTCACGGTGGGTGCGCACGGCGTTATGATCGAGGTCCATCCCGAGCCTGAGCGGGCTCTGTCGGACGGCCCCCAGTCTCTTCACTTCAAGGAATTTGAAAACCTGCAGGAGCAAATAAAACGTCTTGAGACTTTCATGAAAAAAACTCTGAAAAGGAAGTAGATTAAGTCTTGGACACCCAAATTTATACGGCACTTCATGGTTGACCCGGCGGCATTGACAGAACGCAAAATCTTACAGGTTTGAGACAAAGCAGAAAGGTCGATTACACACCTCGTCGACCTTTTTCAGAAATCGATGCAATACCCCGGTCCCGGTAAGCCAAAGCTTGTTTTATAAAGGGGTGCGTCAGACATTTATTTCCGGCCCTCATGGCCACCATCTTGTCTGCGCTCCCTGTCCCAGTGTCCCTGTTCTCTGGTAGAACCCGGTCAGGGTATTGCAATCTCCTTCTCTGATTTCAATATATTCCGCGAAGCCTGTTTTGTCAATCCTTTTTTAGCCCGCTTTATTCACAAATTTTCTGAATGCTGGAAGGGCATAGTGATTGAGCGGCTTTACTTGCCCGATACTCATACAGTCTGTCTCTGATAATAAAGAGGGCAAGTTCCTCGGAGCGAAGCGAGCCCGCCTGCCGGCAGGCAGGAATGAGCGAAAACACTACGTCCTTTCGTCTCCACCACATTTCAATGAGTAACCTGCGTTAGCCATACTCGCGTCAACGAGGAAGGCCGGAGATTTCTCTCCGGCCTTCCTCGTTGATGACTTCAGGTTCTGCTAAGCTTCAAGCTTCCAGGCGGCAAGGTGCTTGAGGTATTTCCATCTCCTCTTCACGTTCTCCTCCGCCTGCTGCATAAGGGCGGCCGCCAATTCGGGCCTGCTCTGTTTCAGAGCGCGGTAGCGGTTCTCCTTGTAAGCATATTCCTCGAAAGAGATGGTCGGCTCCTTGCTGTCTATAGTCATTGGGCTTTTGCCCTGGGGCTCGAGTTCGGGATTAAAGCGGAAGAGCGGCCAGTGGCCGCAGGCGACCGCCTTCTTTTGCTCGTCAATACCTCTGCCCATGTCAATTCCCTGCGCGATGCAGGTCGCGTAGCAGATCACGAGCGAAGGTCCGTTGTAGGCCTCAGCCTCTGCTATCGCCTTGACCGCCTGGGCCTGGTTGGCTCCGAAGGCGATCTGAGCGACGTAGACATTCCCATAAGTGGTCATGATCGCACCGATACTCTTTTTCGGGGTCCTCTTCCCTCCCGCGGCGAACTGTGCCATCGCTGCGAGGGGAGTAGATTTGGACATCTGTCCGCCCGTATTCGAGTAAACCTCCGTGTCGAGTACCATTACATTAATGTTCTCGCCCGAGGCCAGAACATGGTCGAGTCCGCCATAGCCTATGTCATAGGCCCAACCGTCGCCGCCGATACACCATACGGATTTCTTGACCAGGTAATCGGCAAGAGAAAGCAGACTCTTTGCCCCGAAGGAACTGTCGCCTGCAATGAGCTTCTTGAGGTCTTCAACCCGCGCCCTCTGTTCTTCGATCCCTTTCTGTGTCGACTGGTCCGCACTTTTTACGGCATCAAGAAGCTTCCCGGAACCGGAATACGCCGGCAACGAGGCAAGTTTATCCAGCAGTTCCAGCGCCTGAGAGTTAAACTTGTCCACCGTCTGCCTCATGCCGAAACCGAACTCGGCATTGTCCTCGAAGAGTGAGTTTGACCATGAGGGGCCCCTGCCGTCGGTGCGCTTTGTGTAAGGGGTCGTGGGCAGATTGCCGCCGTAGATGGAGCTGCAGCCGGTGGCATTGGCTACCATCAGGCGGTCGCCGAAGAGTTGGGTAAGCAGTTTGATGTAAGGTGTCTCGCCGCACCCGGCGCATGCGCCGCTGTACTCGAAGAGGGGCTTCACCATCTGGCTTCCCTTTATCGTCATCACGTTAAAGCTGGACGGGTCGGTTTCGGGCAGCGAGAGGAAGAACTTATAGTTCGCAACCTCCGTATCCCTCAAGGGTTCCTGCAGATGCATATTGACCGCTTTAAAACCGGGGATCTTGTTCCCCTGCGCATCCTTTCTGGAGCCCGGGCATACGTTTACGCAGGACCCGCATCCGGTGCAGTCCTCGGGTGCGACCTGGACAGTAAACTTAAGGCCCTCGAACTCCTTCCCCTTCGCGTCGATCGATTTGAAGGTTTTGGGGGCGTTCTTAAGAAGAGAAGGCCCATACGCCTTGAGCCTGATCGTCGCATGAGGGCAGACAAAGGAACACTGTCCGCACTGTATGCAGGCATCCGGCTCCCATACAGGTATATGGATACCGATATTCCTCTTCTCATACTGGGTCGTCCCCGTGGGCCATGTGCCGTCTTCGGGCATTGCCGAAACGGGCAGAGAATCCCCGTTGCCGGCGATCATCCTGGCAGTCACATCCTTCACGAATTCGGGAGCGTCATCGGGGACAGCCGGCCTCATCCTCTGCGCGCCGGTCACCTTGCCGGGGACGGGCACTTCAACTATATTCTTCAGGGCCGTGTCCACTGCAGCATAGTTCATATTGACGATCTGCTCGCCTTTCTTCATATAGGTCTTCTTGATCTGCTCCTTAATCGACTTGATCGCCTCTTCCCTGGGTATTATTCCGGCGATAACGAAAAAGGCGGTCTGCATGATCATGTTTATTCTCGTGCCGAGTCCTATTTCTTCTGCAAGGGAGACGGCATCGATGATGTAGAACTTCATCTTCTTCAAGATGAGCTGCTGCTGGACCTCTACGGGCAGGGTGTTCCATACCTCGTCTTTCTTGTGAAGAGTCGTCAGGAGGAAAGTCGCACCGTCCTCGGCCTTGGAAAGCATGTCGTATTTTTCGAGGAACGAGGTATTGTGGCAGGCTATGAAGTTGGCCTGCGGTACGAGATAGGGATTGTGGATCTTTTCCTTGCCGAACCTGAGATGGGATATGGTAATCGCCCCCGATTTTTTTGAATCATACACGAAATATCCCTGTGCATAATTATCGGTTTCGGTCCCGATTATCTTTATCGTGTTCTTGTTGGCTCCGACCGTCCCGTCCGCTCCGAGACCATAAAACAGGGCCCGGAACACACCCTTCCCCTCTATGCGGAAGGAATCGTCGTATTCCAGGCTGGTACCGGCCACATCGTCGTTGATCCCAACCGTAAAATGGTTTCTAGGCGCAGAAGCGGACAGGTTGTCGAAGACCGCCTTTGTCATGGCAGGCGTGAAGTCCTTGGACCCGAGTCCGTAGCGTCCTCCCACGATCTTCGGATATTCCCTGAAAGAGGCCGTCTTTCTTTCCATCGCCTCTCCTATGGCGGTCCTCACGTCGAGGTAAAGGGGTTCGCCAATCGAACCGGGCTCCTTCGTGCGGTCAAGCACCGCGATCCCCCTCACTGTAGCAGGCAGGGCCTTCACGAAATCGTCGACGGAGAACGGCCTGTAAAGCCTCACACTCACCAGACCCAGTTTCTCTCCCTTTGCGTTCAGGGCGTCGACCGTGCTCTCGACCGTCTCAGCCCCGGATCCCATGATCACTATGACCCTCTCGGCATCTGGCGCCCCGTAATAATCGAAAAGGTGGTATTTGCGCCCGACTATAGCTGCGAACTTGTCCATCGCCTTCTGGACGATCGCCGGGGTGGCGTCATAGAAACGGTTGACCGTCTCCCTGCCCTGGAAATAGACGTCCGGGTTCTGCGCCGTGCCGCGGATCGAAGGACGGTCGGGCGTAAGCCCTCTCTTCCTCTGGGCAATGACAAGCTCGTCATCCAGCATCGCCTTCATATCATCAAAGGTGAGTTCCTCTATCTTCTGTATTTCGTGGGACGTCCTGAAGCCGTCGAAGAAATGGACGAAAGGTATCCTCGACTCAAGCGCCGCGGCCTGCGATATAAGCGCAAAGTCCATCGCCTGCTGAACGTTTTCGGAGCAGAGCAGGGCAAATCCGGTAGACCTCACCGCCATTACGTCCGAATGGTCGCCGAATATCGACAGACCCTGACACGCCAGCGACCTGGCGGTCACATGGAATACCGTGGGTGTGAGTTCACCCGCAATCTTATACATGTTCGGCACGATGAGAAGCAGCCCCTGGGAAGCCGACACAGTGGTGGCGACCGCACCCGCCGTCAATGAACCGTGGACGGCCCCTGCGACGCCGGCCTCTGACTGCATCTGGCTTATCTTCGGCACCGATCCCCAGATGTTCTCCTTCCCCGCCGCCGACTTGGCATCGCAGATCTCGGCAATAGGCGATGAAGGCGTGATCGGATAGATCGTGATGATCTCGTTAGTCGCATGAACCACGTGGGCACATGCAGTACAACCGTCGACGGTTATCATCTTTCTGCTCATAACGTCTCCCTTCTGAAAAAATAGATTGTAATCGACTCTTATCCGGCCCGCTTTTTTTCGATAAAAAAGAGAGAGTTCCAGAATGAGTCTGATATTATAATATAAATGCTGTGACTGTTTCACGCTTTCCGAAGGAGAAAAGAAAATGAAAGTCCGGGAACTAAGAAGTCGACTGTGCGTCACACTGTGCGCTCTCCCGACAGCCTTGCTGGTCATCTTGCTTTGCTCTTTAAATGCAGCATATGCCCTTGGAACCGTGATCACCGGCCGGGATGGCGCAGAGATGGTTTTAGTGCCGGAGGGGAATTTCATAATGGGTCTTCCGGCCGGGGAGACCGGAAGCGGCAGAAACCCTCTCCGGAAGGCGTACCTCAAGGCCTTCTATATCGACCGGTGCGAAGTAACGAACATCCTTTACCATAGGTGTGTCGCCGCAGGGGCATGCAAGGACCCTTCATTGATAACCGATTATGCAAAGACGATTCACGAAGAAGGCAAAGAGTGGTACACCGATGCCTCGATGGCGGGCTACCCGGTTGTAGGCATAACCTGGAGGCAGGCGGGCATATACTGCGAATGGGCGGGCAAGAGCCTCCCCCTGGCTTCTGAGTGGGAGAAGGCCGCGAGGGGCACGGACGGAAGAAAGTATCCATGGGGCAATGAATGGGACGGAATGCGGGCGAACTGGGACGAAGGCGGCAGAATTGACGGATTCAAAAAGCTCGCCCCCGCATGCAGTTTTCCGCTGGGAGCCTCACCTTACGGAGCGCTGGATATGGCCGGGAACGTGAGGGAATGGGTTGATAACGCAATGCTGAGAGGCGGGTCCTGGTACAGCAACCCGGTGAGCCTCCGCGCCGGCGATCC
>JBJKOV010000092.1:0-5634 GCA_046707105.1 Thermodesulfovibrionales bacterium | reverse complement strand
CCTGTTTTGAGCCGGGGTTGATCAGCAGGTTCACCTCGTCGGCCACGGTCCGGCCCTTCAGCACAGAGGCGACCGCCTTCATCGACTGATAGGAAGAATTTGTGCAGCTCCCGATGCAGACCTGGTTCACTTTCGTCCCTGAGAGACTCCTGACCGTCGCAACGTTGTCCGGGCTGTGGGGCTGGGCTATCATCGGCTCGATTGAACCGAGGTCCACCTCTATCGTCTCGTCATATCCGGCATCTTCATCGGGCGAGAGTTCGACCCAGTCCTTTTCTCTCCCGACCGCGGTCAGATAGAACCTCGTTCTTTCGTCGCTCGGGAATATCGATGTGGTTGCGCCCAGCTCGGCGCCCATGTTCGTGATCGTGGCCCTTTCGGTGACGTTAAGGTCCTTTACGCCGGGGCCGCCGTATTCCATGATCTTCCCGACGCCGCCTTTGACGGTGAGCCTTCTGAGTATTTCCAGGATGACGTCCATTGCGGTCACCCAAGGCCGCTGAAGGTTCCCGGTCAGGTTGATCTTTACAACCTTCGGCATGGTCAACTCGAAGGGCGCTCCGCCCATCACAGTCGCGGCATCAAGCCCGCCTACCCCTATCGCTATCATACCCATCCCGCCGCCCGTCGGGGTGTGGCTGTCGGTCCCGAGGGCGATCCTGCCGGGGGCCGCGAACTGTTCCAGATGTACCTGGTGGCAGATGCCGTTTCCGGGCCTCGAAAAATACGCTCCGTATTTCGCGGCGATTGTCTGAAGGAAGATGTGGTCGTCGGGGTTCATGAAGTTCGATTGCAGCATGTTGTGGTCCACGTAGGATACCGCCAGAGGCAGCTTGACTCTGTCGAGACCGAGAGCCTCGAACTGGAGCCAGGTCATCGTTCCCGTTGCGTCCTGTGTATAGACCTGGTCCACCCTGAGGCCGACGGGAGTACCCGTCTCTATTTTGCCGTACGCGAGATGTCTTTCAAATATCTTTTGTACAAGGTTTCTGCCCATATATACCTCGATCGTCAAAATAAATTTTTATATTTTTCTGCAAACCGACCGCAAAAGTCAATTTCCTGCCCGCGAGTCTTGTATCTGGTAAAACGTCGGGTTATAATAAGCGAATCGGCATTTTTCCGCGTCTTTTGATGATACCTGATTTCTGCTGAAAAGGGTTCATCACGCGATGAGATCGGGTATACGGAGAGGGAACATGCATTTTTTCAATTATAAGGGCAGGGAATTGTATGCGGAGGACGTTCCGCTCAGATTGCTCGTCGAAAAATACGGGACCCCTCTTTATGTTTACAGCCAGAAGACGTTTGTAAGACACTTCAAGGCCTATGACGAGGCCTACGGCTCCTATCCCCACATAATCTGTTTTGCCCTGAAGGCGAATTCGAACGGGGCAATCCTGCGCCTTCTGGCACGGGAGGGCTGCGGTGCGGACGTTGTCTCCGGAGGCGAGCTCTTCAGGGCGCTCCGCGCCGGCATGCCGGCGGACAAGATCGTCTACGCTGGTGTCGGCAAGACCGATAAGGAGATAGAGTTCGCCCTGAAATCAAAGATACTTATGTTCAACGTCGAATCGGCGGAGGAGCTGACGGCGATCGACCGGATCGCCCGGACCATGAAGGTAAAGGCGCCAATCGCCTTGAGGATAAACCCCGACATAGACCCGCAGACGCATCCTTACATATCAACAGGGATGAGGGAGCACAAATTCGGCATAGCGCTGGAAGACGCTCTGGAATACTACCGGACCGCGGCAAGACTGAAGAATGTCGACGTGGTGGGCGTGCAGAAGCATATCGGGTCTCAGATAACGAAAATAGCCCCCTTTGTGGACGCGATGAAGAGGATCCTTTTTCTTCTGGACGAGTTGAACAGGAGGAATTTCGGGATAAGGTATCTGGATATCGGGGGCGGACTGGGTATCCCCTATCTTGACGAGGAGCCCCCGGAACCGCGCGACCTTGCGCGGGAGATGCTCCCCCTTGTAAACGGCAGAAAAATAACTCTGATCATGGAGCCCGGCAGGTCAATAGCCGGGAACGGCGGGATACTGGTTACAAAGACGCTCTATATCAAGAAGGGCGCCGGCAAGGAATTTGTGATCGTAGACGCCGGGATGAACGACCTGATGCGGCCGTCGCTTTACGGCGCGTATCATCACATCGTCCCCGTCGTGAAGAACAGGCGGTCCGAAATAACGGCAGACGTGGTGGGTCCCATCTGCGAATCCGGCGATTTCATGGCAAAGGGCAGGCGCATGGGGAAGGTGAAGCCGGGTGAATATCTGGCGGTGATGAGTGCAGGCGCCTACGGCATGTCGATGAGTTCCAATTATAATAGTCGTCCGACCGTTGCCGAGGTACTCGTCAGAGGCAGGACGCATACCCTGATAAGAAAAAGGGGGGACTACGAGGGCCTCGTGAGGGACGAGGCGGTCCCCGCTTATCTGAAATGACACTTTCCTTCACCAAGATGCATGGGATCGGCAACGATTTTATACTCATCGACTGCCGGAAAAGCGCTCCCGACGATCTCCCCGGCCTTGCGCGCAGGCTCTGTCGCCGGCGGTTTGGGATAGGGGCGGACCAGCTTCTGCTTCTCTACAATTCGGATAATGCCGATTTCATGATGCGCATTTATAACGCCGACGGGGGAGAGGTCGAGATGTGCGGGAACGGCATACGCTGTTTCGCCAGGTACATCTGGGACAGGGGGCTTTCGGAGAAGGACCGTCTCGCCATAGAGACCATGGCGGGCATCATACGGCCTGAGAGGGCCGGAGACATGGTGCGGGTCGATATGGGCGAGCCCATTCTGGAACCCGGCAAGATACCGGTGAACATAGTTCAAAGTTCAAAGTCCGAAGTCCGGGATGACACCCCGCGAGTTGTGGATTACCCTCTAAAGGCGGGAGACAGGGACTTCAGGATCACCTGTGTCTCGATGGGCAATCCTCACGCGGTCATCGTTGTAGACAGCGTCCGGGATTTCGATGTCGCGAAATACGGGCCGCTTATTGAACACCATGGTCTTTTCCCGAAGCGTGTGAACGTCGAATTTATAGAGGTGACCGGCAGGAACAGCATCACGATGCGTGTGTGGGAGAGAGGCTCGGGGGAGACCATGGCCTGCGGCACCGGCGCTTCGGCTGCCGCCGTAGCTGCCGGCATCATGGGCCTTACCGATAAGAGGGTAAATGTGACCCTGCTCGGCGGCGAACTGTTGATAGAATGGAAGGAAGATAACCATGTTTATATGACCGGTCAGGCCGTGGAAGTTTTTGAAGGACGGGTCAGTTTATGAGGGCAGGTCCGGGCGATACCGTGGAGAAGAAAAGAAAACATCAGAGGGTCGGATATGACATGCCGCTTGAGTATACGTTGTCAGTGCTTGAATTCGGCGACCTCCGGAAACTCGACCTGACCGGCATGGGCATCGACATAAGCGAGGGAGGCCTGGGCTTCTTTACGGACTACCGGCTTCAACCTGGTCATGTCATAAGAATAAAAGACGGCGCCGGGTCGCAGCGGCCGGCCGTTGTAAGATGGGTAGCAGAACTCGACGGCAGGTTCCGTGTCGGGGTACTTTTCTATAAATAGTAAGTTTTGAACGAAGGAGGACGTATGTTTAAGGGTTCCATAGTTGCAATAGTCACGCCGTTCAAGAAAGGGAAGGTGGACGAGAAGGCTCTCGGAAATTTAATTGAATGGCACATAAAACAGGGGACCAATGCCATCGTGCCCTGCGGCACGACCGGAGAGTCCGCGACTCTTGATTATAAAGAACATCACAGGGTGATCGAATTTACGGTCGGGGCGGTCAACGGGAGGGTTCCCGTCATTGCCGGAACGGGCGCAAACTCGACGGATGAAACTATCATGATCACCAGGGGGGCAAAGAAGGCGAAGGCCGACGGGGTGCTCCTGGTCGCCCCTTACTACAACAAGCCGACCCAGGAAGGGCTTTACAGGCATTACAAGACTGTTGCGGAGGCCGTGAAAATACCGGTTATCCTGTACAACGTGCCCGGCAGGACGGCCGTGAACATTCTACCCTCGACAGTCGCCAGGCTTGCCGACATCAAGAACATTGTGGCGATAAAAGAGGCGACCGGCGACATGAAACAGGTGAGTGAGGTCATCCGGCTCTGCGGAGACCGGATAACGGTCCTTTCGGGAGACGATTTCACCACTCTTCCCCTGCTTGCCCTGGGAGGGAAGGGAGTGATCTCGGTGACCGCCAACGTTATGCCCAACGCCGTTTCTGAGATGTGTGCCCGCTGGGAAAAAGGTGACCTGGCGGGGGCGAGGGAACTCCATTACAAACTCGAACCGCTTAATTCAGCTATGTTCATAGAGACAAACCCTATCCCCGTCAAGACAGCGCTCGCCATGATGGGCAAGATCAAGGAAGAGTTCAGGCTTCCACTCTGTGAAATGACGGATGCCAATAAGGAGAAGCTTAAAAAGGTCCTGGCCGGCATGAAGCTTCTTTAAGGCCTGTCTGTAACCCCTGCCGTTGCATATAGGGCAGGCGTTAATAAAAAGCCGACGTATGGCGGCAGGATCTATCTTGATCACGGAAACTGCTCACCGGGTTACAGATAGGCTCTCAGCAGGCTGACGTCGAAGTTTTCCGCTGCCCCGGCTATGGACTTTTCATCCGGATTTTCGATATGTGGAAACACGCCTGCGATGCGGACGGGCAGTAGGCTGCTTAAAAGATTGAGGTTCGTCTTTTCTGCCAGGTCGTTTTCTGGGGAGTGAACATAATTAATGACCACACCTGCAACCTTCAGCCCCTCTTTCAGCGCGGTATTCACCGTCAGGATGGTGTGGTTGATGGTACCGAGCCCGGGCCGGGCTGTGATTATGAGGGGCAGCCCGAAATCGCGGGCGAGGTCGAGGACATAATAGTCTTTCCTGAGCGGTACCATCAGGCCCCCGATGCCTTCTACGACAAGGGCATCGTATTTGTCCGACATCCTTGCGAATGCCTCTTTGATAAGGAGGAGATCGACTTCCCTGTTCTCTATCCCGGCTGCGGCCAGGGGAGCCAGGGGGTTTTCGAACAGTGAGGGCGAGATGTCGGATATGGGGTCCTCCGCGTGAGAGATCTGTTTAAGGAACATGCCGTCATGCGGGAGGAGTGAGCCGCCCCTGCGCATACAGCCGCTCTCCACGGGCTTCATTACCCCGATTTCCAACCCGAGTGATTTCAACAGCATAGCTACGGCCCCTGCTATTATGGTCTTGCCGACGCCCGTGTCGGTCCCGGTTATGAAGAATCCTCGTTGCATTTACCGAAAATCCTTTCCGCGAAGGAGAGTCTGAATCGCAGCGTTGCCCATCCTCTGTTGCTTATCGCCAGGCTCCTTGAGTCTTCAGCTAATTTACCCCACAGGCGCTGTTCTGTCCAGCAAAAAAAACGAGCTCGCCGGGAATCCCGGGCCTGCCGCCCCGGACTTCTTCATATCCCGATGGCTTCTGCAGGCCCCTTTGCGGCGGGAAACCCTCCGGGATTTTTTTAAACCCGTATGTTAAAATGCTACATGGTAGAGGAAATAGGCACGGTAAAGAGCGTAGAAGGTGTTATGGCGACGGTGGAGGTGGCGCGTAAGAGCATGTGCGACG
>JBJKOV010000091.1:0-7304 GCA_046707105.1 Thermodesulfovibrionales bacterium | reverse complement strand
GCCGGCAGTGGCAATGGTCGTTTAAGTACCAGAACGGGAAGGGGAGCGACGTACTCAGGGTGCCGGTGGGAAAACCGGTCAAACTGGAGATGACATCTGAAGACGTTATACACAGTTTCTTCATCCCGGCTTTCAGGATAAAGGAAGATTGTGTCCCCGGAATGACCACCCACCTCTGGTTTACAGCCGACGAACCCGGAACTTACGACATTTTCTGCACCGAATACTGCGGGGTAGGGCATTCTCACATGCGTTCCAGGTTAATAGCCATGAAAGACAGCGATTTTGAAGAGTGGTACGAGGCCAAAGAGAAGGCGGCCAAAACGCCGGCTGACAGGGGGAAGGAACTCCTTCAGTCCAAGGGATGTCTCGGGTGCCACACCACGGACGGATCGAAGAAAGTGGGGCCCACATTTAAGGGCCTTTACGGGAGCAAGGTGACTGTTCTAACAGGCGGGAAGGAAAGAACGATCACAGCGGACGACTCGTATATCGAGCGGTCAATAGAGCATCCGCAGGCGGATATCGTAAAAGGATTTCCTCCGGTGATGCCGACCCTTCCGGTAACGGGGGAGGAAATTGAAGACATAATAGCCTACATCAGGACATTGAAATGAAGATATTGCGTGAAACCATCGGCCCCTATGCCGGGCTCTGCAGAATGACGGTCTCGCTGTTTTCGGCCCTTTCCGCTGGTGCCGGCTATCTCCTGGTCAGGGGTGCCGGCTGGAGGTTCGCCGGTGTGGTGACGGCGGTTTTTGTTCTGGCGTGCGGTGCGAGCGCCCTTAACCAGTTCAGCGAAAGGACGATTGATGCACGCATGCGGCGCACCCTGTCGAGGCCCCTGCCCTCTGGGAGGTTGAAACCCCGCATGGCTCTCTTCTTCTCTGTCATAATGCTTCTTTCGGGCTGCATACTGCTTGCGGCCGAAGGGAATGTTTATGCACTGGCAATGGGCGTATTCACGGTTGCCTGGTACAACGGAGTTTACACGCGGTTGAAGAAGGAAACGGCATTTGCCGTTTTTCCCGGGGGAGTGGTCGGCGCCGCACCGCCGGCCATCGGCTGGGTCGCGGCCGGGGGAGGTCTTTTCGATCCCAGGCTGTTGTTTCTCTGTTTTTTCTTCTTTATGTGGCAGGTCCCCCATTTCTGGCTGTTTGTACTTGATCATGGCGACGAGTATGAAAGGGCCGGACTGCCGTCGCTGACGTCTTTATTTGACAGGGGCCAGATAGCAAGAATAAGTTTTGTCTGGATCAGCGCGGCTTCGGTGAGCTGCATGTTCATAAGCGCCTGCGGCATAACGAAAAGTCTTCCGGTGAATATTTCTCTTGTCGCAGTGTCAATCTGGCTTATTGCAAACGGCATCAGGCTGCTGCACAAAAGAGGGAATATGGCCGATTGCTCGTTCGCTTTTAAGGGAATGAATGCCGGGATGGCGCTTGTAATGATCGTCCTGGCTGCCGACAGACTTTTTCAGTTCTGAGTGGAAGGTGAAGAAAAATGTTTTATGCCGGAATTTAGCCGTACTCGCAGATATCGGGTGCGAATTACATACCGAAAGGAGGTCAAGCCATGAAGAAGATTATTATGCTTGTATTGTCGGTGTCTCTCGTGTTCTGTTTCCTGCAGGCAGCCGGTGCAAAAGGAAAGACAGGCGAAGAGCTGTTTGAAACGAACTGTTCGCCATGTCATCCCGGCGGCAGCAACATCATAAACCCGGACTTTACGCTGCACAAGAAAGACAGGGATAAGCACGGCGTCAAGTCCGCAGCAGACATCATTGGCAAGATGAGGAACCCCGGGCCCGGCATGACGCAGTTTACCAAAGAAATGGTTCCCGATAAGGACGCAAAGAAGATAGCCGGTTATATTATGAAGACATTCAAGTAGTCGGTCTTTTTACGGTAGTGGGCCAGTTTGCAGGGCGGCCCGCTACCGTCTTAGCCTTCTTGTTGCATAAGGAGAGGGCAGTCGACAGGCACCCGGAGGCATCGGGAGAACGGGCCTATCCTGAACTTTGCGAGGCCGCCTCTGCAAGCAGGTCTTTCGCAGCCTTCTTGCCATACAGGCCGACGGCCGCGTGGAAGAAGTCGAACCTTGAGAGGTTTTTTAATATGTATTTCCACGAATAAAACCTTCCAACGGCCTTCATGTGTTCCACGTACAGCGTTTCAGGAGAAATATTTTCGGGTCTGAAGACAATATGGAGCATGTCATACTTGCTCCAGTCGCTGTGCAGGAGTCTCCCGGCGGTTTTCATCTCCTCATAAAAGGCCGTTCCGGGCAAGGGCGTAAGTACCATGAACTGCACGGTATTGATACCGTGCTTCGATGCGAAATCGGCCGTCTTCCTGATTGTGTCCACATCGTCGGTGTCGGCACCGAGTACGAACATCCCGTGGATTCTTATCCCGTGATCCCTGACCTTTCTGATGCACTTTACTATATCGTCCAGGTCCTGTTTCTTGTTGTAGGCCTTCAGGGTCTCCGAATTGATCGATTCAAATCCTATGAAGGTGTTGACGCACCCCGAATCGGCCATGAGCTGCAGCAGTTCGTCGTCCCGGGCAACGTCCGTTCTGACTTGGGCCGACCACTTCGTCTTTATACCCTCGCCGATCATGCCCCGCAGTATCTGCTTTGTCCGCGCCTTGTCTGCAGCGAAGTTGTCGTCCACAAAAAATTTGGTGGCTTTGGTTATGGATGCGGCCCGCTTGATGTGACCGACGGTGGCCTCGACCGACCGGAACCTGCATTTTCTGCCGAACATGTGGACTACCGAGCAGAAATTGCAGTTGAAGGGACATCCCCTGGATGTTGCGATGGGGTAGGTGTTTGAAAGTTTCCACCTGTGGACAAGCGAAAAATCGGGCTCCGGAAGGCTGTCGAGGTTATCGAGGAGCGGCCTCTGCGGCGTATGACAGACCTTGCCGGACTTGTCTTTGTATGAGAGCCCGTTTATCGAGGCAAGCTCCGGTTTCCCCCTTTGAAGGTTGCCGAGCAGTTCCGGCAGGGTGATGTCTCCCTCTCCCCTGACAACGTAATCGCAATGAGCAAGGGTCTCATCGGGAAGAAAAGAGGGGTGGGCTCCCCCCATTATGACCGGGATTCCCTTCGCCTTCAGAATATCGCCTATTTCGTAAGCCCTGAAGGCGGTGGAAGTTATCGTGGAAATGCAGACCAGGTCGGAGTTCATAACGAACGTCCAGTCGGGGTCGGCCAGGTCTTCAATGAACGTCCTTGCGTCATAACCGTCTTCTTTCAGGATCGTGGAAAGCAGAACTGCCCCGAGCCTGGGCATGGGGAACTTGCTGAAGATATTTGCGCAGGGCGACTTTACTTCTATAAACGAGATCTTTCTTATTTCCATTTTTCCGTCCCTCACGCGATGTTCTCTTTTCTCTTTCCCATGAAGTCGGATTCCCAGACATCACGGGTCAACGCGTCCACATCCTTGCCGTACTGGGCCATCCTCCCGCGGTAATCCTCGTCCTGGAGTGCCTGCGCTGCGTTTTCGTCAAGGGGTTTTGCATTGAACGTCTTGATGATGCCGTGGGCAGTGTCGAAGTGGTCCCTGATGATACAGGGCACAATGAGGTTATTCACCTTCTCCGGGGGCTGCCTGTAGCCGTAATCGTTTTGCCATTTCCTGATCGATTCGAAGTAGGGTGAAAAGAGTACGTCGTTGAGTGTTTTGCCCTCGCGATATATATCATTCACATTCGACAGGTAGTATGGGAAGAAGGCGCAGGGAGCCATGTTTCCGTTCCAGTCGATATAAAAATAACCTCCCGGTCTTCCCGCCGATATACATCCCAGGGCATAGGGTCCGCCGTTCCAGAAATCCACAAGGAAGATATTGGATTCCCTGATCATCTTCTCCTCTCTCTGGAAGAGAGCCAGGCGCTGCTCGGGGGTTATCATCAGGTCAACAGTGATGCTCCTTCCGATCGGCATGTACTGGAAGACCCATCCGTAGATTGCGCCTTTCTTGTTGAAATAAAAATCGGTGAACTCGTCGGACATTATGATATCCGTGTTGTATCTGGTCGCAGTGACGCTGACACCGAACGGGACCCCGGCTTCGGTGAGGTTGTCCATTGCCCTCATGATCTTTTCGAACACCCCTTTGCCCCGGCGCGCGTCGGTCTCTTTTTCGAAGCCTTCCACGGATATGGCGGGGGTGATGTTGCCGAGTTCAGCCATCCTGCCGGCCACCTCTTTTGTAATCAGTGTGCTGTTGGTGTACATCATGAAATAGCAGTCCGGGTTTTCCTCAACGACGTCCAGAAGGCCCTTGCCCTGTTCCCGGTACAAAAGCGGCTCTCCTCCGGAGATGACATTGAAGTAGGACCCCCAGAGCTCCTTCTTTTCCCTGATAATCCTGCTCAGGATGCTGTAACTCAAAGTTTCGGCAGAACCCGACGAGCTGGATGCGTAACATCCGGTGCAGAAGAGGTTGCATCTCTTGGTGGGGCTTATGGTCAGGAATGCCGGAGGATAAACGCCGTGGTCGTTGAAAAAGTGAGCGGCGCGGTCCTCCTCTCCCAGGAGCAGCCGGCCGATAAAATTGCCGGTGATCGCCTTGAACACATTGGGTGCAATGCGGCCGTCCGAAAGGGCCTTGTTGACAGTCCGCATAAGGTTCTTCAGCATCAGGCACCGGGCTTCCTGCACCAAGGGGGGACGGTTCTCTTCATTTTGTACCACGAAGGAGTGATACAGCTTTTCTTCGGCCTTCTTTAAGACCATCTTGCGTACGAACTCTCTTTGCAGCAGGAAATTGAGAATGTCAGGTGATATCCTTTGCCAGAAAGTATTGAGTTCCATGTCTGCTTCTTCTCCTTCCCGGAATGCGGCTACCGCAGCCGGTTTGTCTTATTGTTTTGGCGGGCCTCGGATCTGCTTGACGTGCAGCTTTCGCGCGATGCAAATGCATGCATAGTTAAATTGATATCAGGAATCAGGGTGGTTGTCAAGTCGGCTTCCATACCCCGCATATGTATGCGGCTTTGGCAATGATCGTATCAGCGGCAGTTTGTTTGGGGTCGAAATGATGGCGGTTATTTTGATGGAGTGTCGTGGGAAGGGTGGCAGTCAAAAAATGAGATCCGGTCAGGTGCTTAGATCCCCTCTTTGCATGTCCTGACCGGATCCCGTCCAGCGAAAGAATTCAGAGTATTCCCTGAAATCTTTCGTTGCCCCCCTTTGATGCTGCTGCCCCAGCCCAAGAATAAACTCTTATATTGTCATCCACAAATTTACTATCTGTGAAGTATTGTGCAAAGGTGATGCCAACGAGTGCAGCCGGGCAGAAAGGGATTTTATAAGGACTTTTCGGGCAATACAGGGTCGAAAGTGATCGTATCTATATAAGTTTTATATAGTTACTATATAAAATGTATACAATCTGTATAAGGTATCTGCTTGTTTAACAAAAACATAGTGAAGTCAAAATTGGGCGATCCCGGCACGGAGAGATTACAGGGATAACAGAACTATTTCCGAAGGTCCGATAATTGCGAAGCCGCCATGCGATCCAGCAGGAACATCAGTCTGCCGTCGCGGGGTTCGACCAGCGAGGCCGGCAGGGAGGCATCCCTTGCCTCGATGACGCGCTTGGCTGCTTCTGATTTATTCTCCCCGCTCAAAAGCACTGCCACATTTTTCGCGTTGTTTATCACGGGCAAGGTCAGGGTAATGCGATTATGTTTACTCTCGCCGAGCAGTACGTGGGCTGTGAGATGCTCCATTTCGTTCACGGCCGCACTGCCTGGAAAGAGAGAGGCTGTATGGCCGTCTTCCCCGACCCCAAGGAGGATCACATCGAATCTCGGCAGCATACCGCTCGAAAGCCGGAAAAAAGTTTTCAACTCTATCTCATATCGGACGGCCGAAAGTTCCGGACTCGACGGATCCACCGGAACTGGATGAGTGTTTTGCGGCGGTAGTGGTACACTGTCGAGGAATGTGTTCCGGAGGAGACGGTAATTGCTGTCGGCATGGTCCGGCGGCACGCACCGCTCGTCGGCCAGGAAGATATGTGTCTTGTCCCAGAAGGAGGTCTCTTTCAGGCCCGCCAGACGCCGATAGAAATCAACCGGCGTTTTTCCGCCGGAAAGAGCGGCGCAAAAAAAACCGCGGGCCTTTATCGAATCGCCGGCTGTTTCACACCACGTCCGCAGCATGAAATCGGCCATTTCATCGCCGCCGGAGAATACATGGACGTCTACAGGGTTTCTGCGGGGATTCATGAGGTTATCCAGTTCCGCTTCTCCTTTTTCAAAAGGACGCCGGCTTCTTTCGGTCCCCAGGTGCCGGCTGCATAGTTCGGAAAGGTCAGGGGCGTCGTTTCCTCCCAGCGTCTTAATATCGGGTCGACTATCTCCCACATCGCCTCAACTGAATCCTGCCTGACGAAAAGGCTCAGGTCTCCCCTCATGCAGTCCAACAGCAGCCGCTCGTAAGGCGCATGAAAGGCCGTCTTGAAGGTATCTCCGTAACTGAAGACCATATTGGTGGGATATATCTGGTTTGCCGAGTACGGATACTTCACATCGAAATGCAGGGATATTCTTTCGTCGGGCTGAACCGTCAGAATGAGTGTATTCGGGTCGATCACATCACATGACCGTCCCATGATCCGGAGAGGGACCTGTTTGAACTGGATACATATTTCTGTTACCCGTCTGTTGAGACGCTTGCCGGTGCGGACGTAAAAGGGAACCCCGGCCCAGCGGAGATTGTCTACCTGGAACTTTGCTGCAAAGAAGGTCACCTGTTTGGAGGAAGGAGAGACGTTTTTTTCTTCCCGGTATCCGGGGACTTTTCCGCCTTTTATCCTCCCGGGGCCGTACTGTCCCCGGACGGTGAACCTGTCTGTATGATCATCGTCAAAGGGGTAGATAGAGCGGAATATCTTGGTCTTCTCATCCCTCACAAAATCGGCCTTGAACCCGACCGGCGGCTCCATGGCGATGAGCCCCAGGATCTGCAGCATGTGGTTCTGCACTATATCTCTCACGACACCCGTCTCTTCATAAAATGCACCCCGACTTTCGATCCCTATATCCTCGGCAACGGTGATCTGGACGTTGTCCACATAGTTGGAGTTCCATATCTGTTCGAAAATAAAGTTCGAAAAACGGAAAAAAAGTATATTCTGAACCGGCTCGTTACTGAGGTAATGGTCTATGCGATAGATCTGGTCCTCGGTAAAGGCATCGATCAGGACTCTGTTCAATTCTGCCGCCGACTTCCTGTCGTGGCCGAATGGTTTTTCGACGACGATCCTGGTATTG
>JBJKOV010000090.1:0-1953 GCA_046707105.1 Thermodesulfovibrionales bacterium | reverse complement strand
ACGGGCTATGCTATAAGGGCGACAGTCCTCATAGATGGAAGTAACTCTTACAGATATGTTTATTATAAAAGTCCTTCTGATTTTACATTGGATATAAAAAATGGCAGCGACAGCGGCAGTTAGGAAGCTCACAAATACAGCGGCCGACATAGCTTCTGCCTCCGCGGCGAGACTGCGGGGAGCATGGGGGCCCCTAAAGAAAATACTCGCCTTCAGTCCGGCCGACGATCTGATTGCGCCTCAAAAGAGATTGGCGGTTTCTCTGGAAAAAGGCGGCTTCTCCGTAGTCTATGGTTCACGGTTTCTATCAAAAATACGGATAGCGGCCGCCAGGAAATATTCTTCCGAAGAGGGCAGATACCCTCAACCTGAAGATCTTGCGTCTTCCCTCGCCCTTGCAGCAAACGAGTTCGGAGCAGCAAGAACAGACGTCAGCCTCAGTATTCCGAAGGCATGGGCGATAATCAAAACAGCGGAATTCCCTTCCACGGTCAGGGAAAATCTGCCTGACGTCATCTCCTTTGAAATGGACAGGCTCACTCCTTTCCTGCCCGATGAGGCGTTCTTCGATTTTCGTATACTGAAGGATCAGGAAGGAAGACTGACTATCCTGCTCATGGCGGCAAAAGCAGAAATGGTAAGACCTTACATCACGGCCCTGAATGAGCACGGTTTCAACGTCGGGGCTCTGACCGTGGACATTTCCTGCCTGGGTACACTCTGCAGTTATGGGAAAGGCGGGGCGGACGCCATATTCGTTCGGGTGGATGAAGAAGGATGCGAAGGAGCACTGGTCATGGACGGCTTGGTAGCGCAGAGCTTTTCCTATGCCGCACCGGCCTCGGACACGGAGGCACTAATAGACAGGGTCGCCGCCGGGATCGGTTCTCTGACAGATACCGCGAAGGGTAAGGCAAAGAACCCTCAGGTAGTTGCCCTGATCCCCGGCAGCGTCCCATCACTTAAGGAATCGATCAAATTGCGGGTAAACTTCCCCATAAAGTTTTTGGGAGAGACGGATTTGGGATTGGTGGTTCCCGGGGAACGGCAAAACGTCCCTTATGCCGCAGTCGGAAGTCTGCTTGAATCTCTGTGGCCGAAATCCAAGGGGCTGAATCTGCTGAAAAGCGGCAGGTACGAAACACCGAAAACCCCTGCGGGCCTGACAGTGGTCCTCATCCTGGCCATCTTTGTCGTAGGCGCTCTCAACGCAATGGCGCCTCTGCGGCTGGAAAAAGAGAGACTGCAGACGATCACACGTCAGCTGGGATTTAAGAAGAAGGAAGCCATGAAGGTGGAAGCTCTGAAGAAAGAGCTAAATTCGGTAAATGGCGAGATTTCGACGATCACCAATTTCAAGCAGGACAACCCTGTAATGCTGAATCTTCTCAAGGAACTCACCGTCATACTTCCCAAGACCACCTGGCTTACAAGGGTGCGCATAACGGACACGACTGTCCAGATCGAGGGCTACTCGGACTCTGCAACCAGTCTTCTGCCGAAGCTGGAAGCATCGCCGTACCTGCAAAAAGTCGAGTTCGCATCTCCCACCTTCAGGGACCGCAGGATGAATGCCGACAGGTTCAATATCAAGATGGACATAGAGGGCCTCAGGAAAGCGGATGCCGAAGGTGGAAAAAAGGAGATAAAGACAGGCAATGAAAAGAAGTAGGACATTGATCATCACCATACCGCTCATGGTGCTCCTTTTGGGCTTTGCGGCTTACAAATACGGTTTCGTGCAGGTCCGTTCGGACCTGACGTCCTTAAAGGACGAACAGGCAGTAAAAGAGAAATTATTGGAGAAATATGTCACCCTCATATCGGAAAAACCGGAAGTGGAGAAGAAGATAGCCTCCCTTAAGGAAGAGAGGAAGGCGGATGATTCCAAGCTTATCGAGGGACAGACGCCTTCCCTGGCCGCCGCCGCTCTCCAGGACATCGTGAAGGGTG